>JANLFS010000100.1:0-9318 GCA_024655925.1 Bacillota bacterium
GTACCAATCAGCGAGGGTCCCGGGCGTAACTGGGTGCACATCTTCAACCCTTCCGAGCTTGTGGACTCTCATAGGCTCCTCGGAGAACATCTCCTCCGTGCACCTCTTGAAAGCGTAGGCGTGCTTGTCGTCGATGATGCTCCGGATCCGCCTCTCGAGATTCACCTTCTCCTGGTCCACGTAGTCCCGGCGAAAGGCTCCATCCACAGTGGCGGGATCGAAAGCTAGCTCCCATAGGCTACGGAGACCCACCTCGACAAGGTCATCCTCGTCCGGGAGGTACTTCGCATTTGCGACCTCCATTCCAAGGATGATCAGATGCCTCTCGCCGCGCTTGCCCACGGATGCTGTAAGAGCCGCGCCGTACAGCCGATCGAGGTGGCGCATGAGGTCAACAGTGAGCGGATAGCGTCTGGTCCCGCGCCTCAGGACCGTGGGGAGGAGAGCATTCTTGGTCGCTGCCTCCCACGAAAGATCTGAATGCATAGTGAGAACGGAGTAGACTGTCTTGAACTTGGGAGTCCTCTTCACGTGGAGGTTGATCTCACTGGGCAGGCGGGTGGACACGGCTTCGTCCAAACGGAACCCTCCAGTCGACGCCCTGCGCGCCGCGCCGGGTTGCTATCGATAGTATGACCGACAATCCCGGTGTATTTCGAGTGTGCACTTCGAACTCCTGCTCGTCCCTGATCACCGCGCCAAGTCGAGCACACCACGCAATGGGAGACGGGGCACGCCGGCTCCGATGGCGTGCCCCGTCCCTACCGCTGCAAGGCTGCGCTCTAGACCGTCTGGAAGCGACCACGCGGCGAGTAGTGGGTATGAAGTAGGTGGTGGGATCTCTCGCCCAGGGGCTTGCCCAGGAATTCCTCGTAGAGTGCCAGGATCGCCGGATTCTCGTGCGACTTGCGTATAGGCAGCCCGCGGTCCGCCTCGTAGATCGCCCGGATCCTCTCGAGCCTCCGTTCGAGATCCGTTCCGATAGGCTGTCCCCCTCCTCCGATGCACCCACCGGGGCAGGCCATTATCTCTATGAAGTGGTAGGACGCGTCGCCCGCACGAACCTTGTCCAGAAGCCTGCGGGCGTTCCCCAGCCCATGCGCGACGGCCACGCGGACGGGAACCTCACCTACCTGCACGACAGCTTCCTTGACTCCCTCTATGCCTCTGACAGACTCGAAATCGAGGGACGGGAGTTCCTCCTTGGTCACCACTTCGTACACAGTGCGGAGAGCCGCCTCCATCACTCCACCGGTTGCGCCGAAAATGACGGCCGCCCCCGTGCTTATGCCCAGAGGCTTATCGTAGTCTTCAGGCTCCATTCTGGAGATATCCAACCCGACCTCGCGGATCATCCTGGCAACCTCTCGCGTGGTCAAGACAGCGTCAACGTCCTGGTACCCACTGGAGTTCATCTCAGGCCGCTTACACTCGAATTTCTTTGCAGTACACGGCATGACAGAGACAACAAAGATGTCCTTCGGATCCAGCCCCGCCTTCTCCGCGTAGTAGGTCTTGGCCAACGCTCCAAACATCTGCTGCGGGGACTTGCACGTCGACAGGTTCGCAAGCATATCCGGGTAGAAGTGCTCGATGAACTTGATCCACCCCGGGCTGCACGAAGTTATCATGGGCAGAACCCCGCCGGTCGTGAGCCTTTCTAAGAGCTCGTGCCCTTCCTCCATGATGGTCAGGTCTGCAGTGAAGTCCGTGTCGAACACCCGGTCGAACCCGAGTGCCCGAAGCGCGGCCACCATCTGCCCGGTCACGATGGACCCGGGGGCAAGCCCGAACTCCTCGCCGAGAGCCACGCGGATCGCGGGAGCGGTCTGAACCACCACGTGCTTCGCGGGATCGGCAAGTGCACGCCATACTTCTCCTGTCGAGTCGACCTCGGAAAGGGCGCCGGTGGGGCAGACGAGCACACACTGGCCACAGAGTGCACACGCAGCTTCCGAAAGCGGCAGGTTCCAAGCAGGACCCACTACGGAGTTGAACCCGCGCATCGATGTGCTGATCGCCGAGACCCCCTGGACCTTCTCGCAGACCGAGACGCACCTCCTGCACAGGATGCACTTGTCTGGGTTTCTCACAATCGACGGGGTGGAGTCGTCTACCGGGTGGGTGGCACGCTCTCCTTCGAACCTGATGTTTCTTATGCCCATGGCCTCCGCCAGGGACTGGAGTTCACAGGACCCGTTGCGCACGCACGTCAGGCACTCGTATGGGTGGTTGGAGATTATCAGTTCCACGACCGCACGGCGTGCATCCCGCACCTGTTTGGTGTTAGTGTGGACCACCATGCCTGGCGCGACGGGCGTCACGCACGACGCGGCGAGAGCCTTCGCCCCCTCGATCTCCACGACGCAGACACGGCACGCACCGATGACGTTGATGTCCCGAAGATAGCATAGCGTAGGGATGGAGACGCCCGCCTGCTTTGCGGCCTCCAGAACACTGGTGCCTGAGGGGACAGTGACCTGCCGTCCGTCTATCGTGAGAGTCACTTCACTCATACTTATCACACTCCATTCTCGCAAGTTACGACTCGCGGACGTCGCACTGGAAGCAGCGTGCAGCCTCTGACACGGCCATATCTTCAGTGAGGCCGATCTCGACTTCCCGGAAGTTCCTGGTCCGCTCAGACACTGGCAGCTCCGGCATGAGACACCGTTTGCACTGTTCCTCCATGAGTTCCCCCACCTGGTGCCGGTCGATCTCCTGCTCCGCATCGATCCAGGCAGACCCTCCGAGATACTTGTCTATGCTCAAGGCTGCCTTCCGGCCTGCGCCGATGGCTCCCACTACTGTCCACGGGCCCGTCACGCAGTCGCCCCCCGCGAAGACCCCAGGGATACTAGTCTCACAGGTCTCCGGATCCGTCACCACAGTCCCGGACTTGGTCGCAAGGAGCTCGCCGGACATGAACGATAGGTCCGGCGACTGCCCGATCGCTGGTATGACGGTATCCACATCGATGATGAACCGGGATGCGTCGACCGGGACCGGACGTCTCCTGCCGGACCTGTCGAACTCTCCCAGCCGCATCCTCACGCATTCCATCTGGGCAACTCGCCCATCCTTCGCTACGATGCTTGTCGGAGCAGTGAGGTAGTGCATCTGGATGCCTTCGTCCACCGCTGCTTTGATCTCCAATGGGTCAGCAGGCATATCAGCCCGAAGCCGTCTGTAGATGACATGCACCTCGGCCGCGCCCAACCTGAGCGCGGTTCTCGCAGCGTCTATCGCGGCATTGCCTCCACCCACCACGGCGACTTTCTTCCCTGGGCGCACAGGCTCCCCCAGCGCGACCCGGCGAAGGAAGTCGACTGCAGGCTCCACGCCGGGGAGATCCTCGCCGGGAACCCCCATCTTCTGATTGTTGTGCGCGCCCACAGAAACGAACACCGCATCACTCGCGCCCATGAGATCGTCCACCGAGATATCCCGGCCGACCCTGACATTCAGCCGGATCTCCACCCCAGCCTGTCGGATTGTCTCGATTTCCCTCCTGAGGACGTCCTTGGGCAGCCTGTATTCCGGAATCCCCACCGCGAGCATGCCGCCTGCCACAGGAAGCGCCTCGTATACGGTGACTTTGTGGCCGAACTTGGCCAAGTAGTAGGCGGCAGACAGGCCCGCCGGACCTGCCCCCACTACGGAGACCCTCTTTCCGGTGGGAGCCGTGGAAGCCGCGCCGTGGTTCGACCCTCTGTTCGCCTCCCAGTCCGCCGCGAACCTCTTGAGCGCCTTTATGGCCACAGGTTCGTCGAACGATCCGCGCCTGCACTTCGCCTCACACGGATGATCACAGACGCGCCCGCAGACAGCAGGGAACGGGTTATGGGAGCGAATCACGTCGACGGCCTCGTCGAATCTCCTCTCCTTGATCATCGCGATGTACCTGGGAACGTCGACCCCGGCCGGGCACGAGTTCTGGCAAGGAGAGTGGAACAGGCTTGCACAGGCCGACGCGGGACATCTCTTCTCCCTGATGTGGGCATCGTACTCATCCCGGAAGTACCGGATCGTGGAGAGGACCGGGTTCGGAGCGCTCTGGCCGAGACCGCACATGGCCGTGGCCTTGATCTTCTCACCAAGCTCCAGAAGTAGTTCGACGTCCCCTTCCCGGCCTTTTCCCTTGGTAATGCGGTCGAGTATCTCCAGCATCCGCTTGGTGCCGATCCGGCATGGGGCGCATTTCCCGCAGGATTCTTCCTGAATGAACTGCATGAAGAACTTGGCCAAGTCCACCATGCACGTATCTTCGTCCATGACGATGAGGCCGCCGGAGCCCATCATTGTCCCGAGTTCCTTCAGAGACTCGTAATCGATGGGGGTGTTCAGATACTGGATCGGGATGCACCCGCCCGAAGGGCCGCCTGTCTGGGCCGCCTTGAACTTCTTGCCCCTAGGGATGCCCCCACCGATGTCGAAGACGATGTCCCCCAGCGGTGTCCCCATCGGGACTTCCACCAGCCCTGTGTTGTTGATCTTGCCCGCCAGCGCGAACACCTTGGTCCCTTTGCTCTTCTCAGTGCCTATGGCCGAGAACCACTCTGCCCCGCGAAGCAAGATGGGCGGGATGTTCGCATAAGTCTCGACATTGTTTATGAGAGTCGGTTTGCCCCACAGGCCCGCAACAGCGGGGAACGGAGGCCTCGGCCTGGGCTCACCTCTGCGACTCTCGATGGATGTCAGGAGTGCAGTCTCTTCACCGCACACGAACGCGCCTGCACCGACGCGAAGGTCGATGTCGAAATCGAACCCGGCGCCGAGAATGTCGCGCCCCAGGAGCCCGTACTCACGGGCCTGGCCAATTGCGTGCTTGAGGTGAGCAACGGCCAATGGGTACTCGGCCCGGACGTAGATGTAGCCCTGATTCGCACCTATGGTGTACCCCGCTATGGTCATCGCCTCGAGGATGCTGTGAGGATCGCCCTCAAGCACGCTTCTGTCCATGAAGGCGCCGGGGTCTCCCTCATCCGCGTTGCACACAACATACTTTGGGTGCCCGGGAGCGCGGTAGGTGAACTCCCACTTGGCCCCGGTCGGGAAGCCCGCCCCGCCCCGGCCACGGAGTCCGGATTTCTTGATGGTCTCCATGATCTCTTCCCGGGTCATCTCAGTCATGGCCCGGCCGAGCGCGGCATAGCCGTCTCTCGCTATATACTCCTCGATATTCAGGGGATCAATTATGCCGGTGTTTCGAAGGGCAATTCGCTCTTGTCTGTTGAAGAAAGTCATGCCCCCACAGGTCTCCACTGCTTCCTTGGAACCAGGCTCTTCGTAGAGGAGCCTCCTCACGATCCGCCCTTTGACGAGATGCTCGTTGACAATCTCCCTGGCGTCGTTCGCAGTCACTTTCTGGTAGAGGACGCCTTCAGGGTATACAACAACGATGGGCCCCAGGTCACACGGCCCCATGCACCCGGTGAGGACGATCCTGATCTCCTGCTCGAGGCCGACCTTCTTGATCTCATCCTCGATGGCGTCCTGCACCGCCTTGCAGCCTGACGAAAGGCAACCTGCGCCCCCGCAGACAAGCACGTGCGCGCGAACCAGTTCCATGCGTACTCCTCCCCCCGTTTTCTGCCTTGTGCCAGCCTTACGAGTACTTCTTGAGGATCTCAGCGACTTTGTCAGGCTTGAGCCTGGCGTAGATGTCCTCACCCACTGTCATGACCGGGCCGAGACCGCATGCCCCCATGCACCGCATGACCTGGAGCGAGAACTTGCCGTCCGGAGTGGTATCCCCCGGGCCCACGCCTATGGTCTCCTCGACCTTCTTGAGTACACTCTCTGCGCCCCTGACGTAGCAGGCTGTGCCAAGGCACACCCCTATCTGGTGCTTGCCCTTGGGCTTAGTCGAGAACAGCGCGTAGAAGGTCACAACGCTGTAGACATCGGCGAGCGGAATGTCCAACCCTTTTGCCACTCGTTCCTGCACGCTCAACGGAAGGAAACCGATGAGCTCCTGGGCCTCGTGCAGGCAAGGAATGAGGGTACCTCGCTCACCTTTGTACTTGGCGATGATCTCATCCAAGGCCTCGAACTGTTCCGGCGTGATCTCGGTTGCGCACTTGCACTCTTCGCAAGCCATGAACCTCTCTACCTCCTCTGCCGGTCCTCCTGACCGTCTTCCCTTCAATGCATGGTTTGTGCCAGCTTTCACTTTCCCTGGTCTACCCACTTTTCGCGAAACTGCAGCACATCAGTGCAATGCACAACTGCATCGTTTGTGCCCTGTTTCACTCAGTCCCAGACAACTTGCTCTGGAACATCGGGTCCAGACAGGTTAAATCCATGGGCCGGCTGCGACCCCTTGCATGATGCAGATCTGCATCATGCGATGCAGCTACGCATTACGCTGGCCCGCACGGGTTCCCAGGTACTTCTTCACCTTCCGCACCACCGTGGACTGATTGACCCCCAGGGCCCGAGCTATTGCATACGTGCTCGGATTGGCCTCGGATGCTCTCTGAAGCAGCTGTCTCTCCACTTCCTCCACGGCGTCCTTGAGCGGAACCACACTGCTCACGTACACCTCTGCGCCCGCTGTAGCGCGGCCGAACTTGATACGTTCCGGAAGGTGCTCATGGCCGATCACCGGGTCGTCCACCGTGACCACCAGGAATTCTATGATGTTCTCAAGTTCGCGTACGTTCCCTGGCCATGAGTACCGCTGGAGCATTTCCCTGGCCGCCCGCGAAATCTCGCGGTCCCGCCCGTACTTCCTGTTCCACTTGGCAAGGAAGTGATGGATCAGAGGCGGTATGTCTCCGGCCCTTTCCCGGAGGGGTGGGATGGCTATTGGGATCACATTGAGGCGGTAGAAGAGGTCTGCCCGGAACAGCCCATCCTTGACCATTTGCACAAGGTCGCGGTTGGTGGCCGCGATTATCCTAGCATCCACGCCGATCTGCCTGGTCCCCCCGACGCGGACAAACCGCTTCTCCTGCAGCACCTGAAGGAGTTTCACCTGAATCCCCATGGGGATCTCCGATATTTCGTCGAGGAAGAGAGTGCCGCCTGCGGCCAGCTCCATCAGACCGGGCTTCCCCTCTCTCTTGGCGCCGGTGAACGCACCGGTCTCGTATCCAAACAGCTCGGATTCGAGGAGGGTCTCGGGAATCGCGCCGCAGTTGATCTTCACAAACGGCCCACCAGCCCTCTCGCCGGTTCTGTGGATGTAGCGCGCGACTACCTCCTTGCCCACCCCCGACTCGCCGGTGATAAGGACTGTCGATCCTACATGAGAGACTTTGTGGACCAGCTCCAACACGTGCTCCATGGCCTGACTATATGCAACCATGTCGCTAGAATCCGAGTCCGACGGGACGAACCCCCCAGACTGAGGATGAACCCGCTTCCTCCTGGCGAATTCGGTAAGGTCCCTCGCGGTCGCAACTACCCTTCGAACCCCACCCACCTCGTCCAGCATTGGGACGGCAGAGATCAGGACTCTACGTCCGCCCCGTGCCTCCCAGACCAGGTTCTGCCTCTGCCTGTCCGCGAGCGCTTTCTGAATCGCTTCAACCGGGAACGAAGCGCCCAGGTCCGTGATGCACTTTCCCTCCACTTCCTCCTGCACCTGCACTGGGCCGGCCAACCCGATCCATGCAGGATTCACGCGCAGGACAGTGCCCTCACCATCCACAACACAAATCCCGTCGAACGAGGAATCCACGATCCAATCGAGTTCCTCGCAGCGGACATGCGCTTTCGCAACCTCCCGTCCCATCGCCTGCACTATCTGTCTGTGCGCAGGCCCCGGACAAGCCGAAGACACAGGCTTCGCGCAGAACTCCCTTGATATGTCAGGTGCCTCAAGGTCAGACACTCGCATATCATCCAGCCTGTTGCCCCCGGACCCCCATCGTGCAGCACGCCCTCGGGCGTAATCGGCAACTGCCCGCCATCTCTGCCATATCCCTGAGCCGGCAGGAAACCCAGACCCAGCTACGCAGCCATGGCAGAAAGACATGAGAACCAATCTCGCGTGGATCTCCCGCCTGGAGATGGCTTGGACCGCTCGGAGGCACTCCTCCGCCCCTTCGACGGTCAAGACTCCGCTCCCGCATGGATCGATACCCAGGCCCAACCCGATCGCCGCCCCGCCCGGTAACTCCAAAACGCGTCCCGCTCCAGAGAAGGGGCCGTCTAGCCCGGCCGGCTCGGCTTCATTCACACACACCCCGCGAGAGGACAATACGTGGCTCAATTCTGAAAACGTCATGACCGCGTCCGGTGCCCCTTCAGGTACGCGCCCATGCTCCCCACCAGCCTCCAGTTTGTACGCTGGGCACGGCCCGATGAACACGATCGACGTCGCGCCATGCTGCCGCGCTAGCCTGGATGCTGCAAGCATCGGGGAGACGACGGGAACGAGGTGCGGGACAAGATCAGGATAGTACCTCTCCACGAGAGACACTACTGCCGGGCACGTCGACCCTATGGCGGGAAGCCGTGCGCCGTTGTGAGTCTCTCCACGTTCCAGTCTGGACGTTCTTGCGTAACTCGGAGAAATGAGGTCTGCACCAAATGAGGCGTCCCAGACCGAAACAAACCCGAGTGAACGAACGGCCCCGATGATCTTCGCTACTTCGTGGTCG
Organism: Bacillota bacterium; assembly: GCA_024655925.1. Classification (NCBI taxonomy): domain Bacteria; kingdom Bacillati; phylum Bacillota; species Bacillota bacterium. The sequence continues at coordinate 8,616 of JANLFS010000100.1, forward strand.
GGAAATGCTCCAGGAAAGGCCGGCGAAAGAAGTGCGTATGCACCTCCACCCCTGAGCGCCTTCTCCATCCGCTCTTCGTGGTTTACCACAGTGCGGGCGCCGTGGAGGCACGCAGACGCGCAAGCCCCGCAGCCAACGCACCGATCGTTCAGAGTCCTGCAGGCGGTGTCGGTGATCGTGACTGCCCTGACCGGGCATGCGACCACACAAGAGTAACACTTGCCACACCTGCTCTCGGAGTCGATCACCGCTTCCACCATTGCCCATCTCCTATTGCCCATCTCCTGCGCCGGGCGGGCTGATGCACGTATGCATCGCCCGGTCAGAAGCCATTATATCACAGCGTTGATTCCTTCACCACGTTGTACGAGAGTGGTGTATAATATCGGGAAACACCAGGGATCGGAGGATGAAACCGGAATGGGCAAACCTAAAGCAGCAGTAATCGGGTACGGGAATGTGGGACGGGCTGCGGCTCAAGCAGTTCTCGCATCACCTGACATCGAGCTCGCCGGGGTGGTGCGCAGGCAACCCGCCTCGGCTCGAGTGATGGCAGAAGGCGGCGTGGAGATTCCGGTCACAGACGACATACGAAGGCTCGGCCGGGTGGACGTGGCCATTGTGTGCGCGCCAACCCGCCGGGTCGGTGAGTACGAGGAGGCACTCCTCGAGACTGGTGTGAACACTGTCGATAGCTTCGACA
>JANLFS010000100.1:9328-10596 GCA_024655925.1 Bacillota bacterium
ATCGCAGCCGCCCGTCCCGCCTGAGCCCGTGGAACCTCCGAGAGCGGCTGGCTCCACGGGCTCAGGCGGGACGGGCGGCTGCGATCATCGCCGCCGGATGGGACCCGGGCACTGACTCAATTGTGCGAGCGCTGATGGAAGTTCTGGCTCCGAAGGGCATCACCTATACAAACTTCGGCCCCGGCATGAGCATGGGCCATTCAGTCGCGGTCCGGGCAATACCGGGAGTGCGCGACGCCATCTCCCTCACCATCCCAGCAGGCTACGGCGTCCACAGAAGGCTTGTCTACGTCGAACTGGATGGAACTCACTCGTTTGCCGAGGTAGAGTCCAAGATCAAGGCCGATCCGTATTTCATCCACGACGACACCAGGGTCACGCAGGTAGAATCGATTGACAATCTGAAAGATGCGGGACATGGAGTAGTCATGGAGCGGAAGGGGACTGCTGGAATGAGCCCGAATCAGCTGTTGAAGTGGGAGATGAGGGTGGACAACCCGAGTCTCACGGGCCAGGTAATGGTGGGGGCGGCGCGGGCCAGTCTCGTGAGAGAGCCCGGCGTATACACACTCCTTGAGATCCCAATCGCGGACATGTTGCCAGGAAGCCTGGAGGAGAAGGTCAAGCGGCTGGTCTAGAACAGGCCGGCGCACCGTCAGGAAGCCATAGCGACACGGTTCTTGCCGTGTCGCTTCGCCGTGTACATGGCGGCGTCGACAGAACTAACCAGTTCATCGAGGGTAGTGCCGAATTCGGGGAATGATGTGATCCCTATGCTGATGGTGGTCGTGACTGGAACACCATCTATGACCAGGGCCGACTCCTCGATTTTGGCGCGAAGGCGTTCCGCAAGGGCCAGACCCTCTTTCATGGTAGTATTTGGGAGGATTACCATGAATTCGTCCCCTGCATACCGTGCCGGGATGTCGGACTTGCGGATGACCGAGCTGATTGCGGCTGCAAGCTCTACGAGGTGCCTGTCTCCGTTCGCGTGGCCGTACCGGTCGTTGATGTGTTTCAGGCTGTCGGAATCAAGCATGAGCAAGGAAAGCGCGGTCTTGTGTCGTTTAGCCCGCTCTATCTCTCGCTCCATCGCTTCGCAGAAGAACCGGTAGTTCCCCAGGCCGGTCAGGACGTCAGTGAGGGACATCTCACGGGCTGCCTGATAGAGCCTGGCGTTCTCAAGAGCGGTCCCTGCCGACGACGCAATGATCGCGAGGAGTTCGCGTTCTTCCTCGCCGTAGGTATTCAGCAGATAACTCTGAGTT
>JANLFS010000101.1 GCA_024655925.1 Bacillota bacterium
ACCGGTCCCGGTTCCCCCCGCATCCCTGGGCATATCGTTCTCGTCGTTGCCCGTCGGCACGCAGGATACCGGTTCCCCCCGCATCCCTAGGCATATCTCACCCCAGGTTGCTTCCTCAGAGTTGCAGTCCAAGGCGCGCCCTCTGTCATTGCAATAGGGCAGTCCAATATGCCCTGGATCGCCTTGTTGCCGTAAGGGTCCGTTGTGAGCCTGCCCGTGTACAGCTGATTCGGCCCTGCCCCGCCGGAAAGAACCCTCTCGAAACATACCGTTCCATCAGGATTCACCTTGCCCCTGGCCAGTGGATTCCCGAGCAAGGTGCCTGCGAGCACCGCGCCGTTTTGCGCTGTCCTCTTGAGACCGGCGCGATTTCCCCTGCGCCGCTGACAGAGACCGAGGGTGAGGTGCGGTCCTTCCCAGAACGGACTCGCAGGGTCCCCACTGAGGCTCCTTGAGCTGTGCGATTTCTCCTCGAAGCACCTCAAGCGCGCCCTTCATGTCCGCAATCGAGGTCCTGAGGTCGGCGAGGAAGTACGGGTGGGCGGACCGCCCGACCTATGCACGGCTCACGACCGTCTCGAGCGCGGCTATTTGCCTCTCAAGCTCGATAATGGTCCTGCTCTCCTCCCGCAGCATAGGCCACGGGTCACAGGCATGGACCACTGCTCCTATACAGATCACGAGGACTGCGGAAAGGGCGAACTCTGTCCTCATGAGGGTCATCTCCCTCATAAAGCTGGTTGCCGATTCCCCTCATTCGTTCACCCTCAATTCGCTCAATCCTTGAACCCCAATGATTAGAGATCACTCTGCTCCTCAAGGGATACGAGAAGGTTGTGGAACTCCTCAGGGGGACCGAACTCCAGCCCCGACATGCCATACGTGTACGGCAGGTTCATGTACCTGGAGTCATTGTACCAGTATATGGCGGGGGATATGGGATCTGGCACTTGGGCGAAAACGGCATTGGTGAACATGATGAAGGCGCCCATGGAGTCCAATAGCCTTGAGTCATTGATGGGATAGACCAACATTACCTCAGGTGACGGTACGGCAAGCAAACTTCCATGCTTGCCCACGAGCTCGGGCATTCTGTCGGGCATCAGTGCGAATGGGGTGATGAAGTACCCCGGGTTCTCGACTGCGTACAGCTCATCATCCTCGAGGAGGTTGAACATGACGAGATTGCGCCGTGGAGGTGACGGTAAGCCAGGAGGATGACGAAGAAGACGACACATCCTACATGGTCTCCTCCCACCACACCGTTCTTCCGGATTGTGTCCCACGCTCTAACGCGACTGAGATAGTGTCGCCCATGGGGAAGAGCAGCATTGCTCTGGCACAGAAGGATGGTTGATAGCCCTTGGGGTTCATGGTAATATGCGGCTGCACTAGACATCCGCCGAAAGGAGCCCGTCCCATGCCACATTGCCGACCCGCTGATATGAATGAGGCCGCAGAGACCGGCACGTACTCTTCGAAGACCGCGTTTGGCGCACGCAAGTCGAACTTGATCGTGCACAGCCAGACGGCGTACTTGCTCGAAAAGCGCCTTGTGCCTTTCGCTTCAACCGCTCCATGGAGTAGAAGAGACTTGAGGCAACAAGCCAATTTCGCGTCCATTTTGGGTGAGGCAACTGGTCCCGTTGACAAGACCTGAGGAAGGGCATACAGTCGAATCAACTGACAGTCAGTGAGTGAATGCGTGAGGCGGCGCCAAGAGTCCTGTACTGGGTCACCTGCTCCGATTGCGCACATTCAAGGAGGGCCATGATATGAAGATCCTCTTTTACGGCGCCGGAGTGCTTGGAAGTCTGTACGCGGCGCGGCTGGCGGACTCGGGGCACGACGTGACTGTCCTTGCGCGGGGGCAGCGCCTGGCGGACATCCGCGAGCACGGCGTCGTGCTGGAGGAGGGTGAAACCGGGCGTCGCACCGTCACAAAGGTCAACGTGGTTGACCGGCTCGCGCCCGATGACGCCTACGACTTGGCCGTCGTGGTGATGCGTAAGAACCAGGTCCCGGCGGTTCTGCCTGGCCTCGCGGCGAACCTGCGTACCCCCAGTGTCGTGTTCATGGTCAACAACGCTGCCGGCCCTGCTGAATATGTCGCCGCGCTCGGCCGCGAACGGGTTCTTCTTGGCTTCCCCGGAGCGGGCGGCGGGAGGGAGGGGCACGTCATCCGCTACCACGTCGTATCGGGCACCACCCAGCCGACCACGTTCGGCGAGCTGGATGGGCGCATCACCCCCAGGTTGCGGCGGATCGCCGGGGCATTCAAGGACGCCGGGTTTCCGGTCGCCATCAGCACTAACATGGACGCCTGGCTCAAAACGCACGTGGCGTTGGTCAGCCCCATTGCGAACGCAATTTACATGGCCGGGGGCAACAACTACCGGCTGGCGCACATGCCCGAGGGGTTGGCGCTTACGATCAGGGCCATCCGCGAAGGTTTCCGGGTCCTACGAGCCTTGGGCATACCAATAACACCGTCCAAGCTCAGGATCGTCGAATGGATACCAGAGCCGATCCTTGTGGCCATCCTGCGGCGTACCCTTAACACCCAGCGGGCGGACGTGGTGATGGCCCGTCACGCCAACGTGGCCCGTGACGAGATGCGGCAACTCGCCGACGAGTTCGCGGCCCTGGCCCGCTCGACTCACTTACCAACGCCGGCAATGGACCGCCTGGCAACGTATATCTAATTGAAAGAAATACGTCAACTTGAGTTCCCCAGCCCGCCAGGCCGCTTGAGGGCCTTCCGAACAGGCTCAAACGTGTTCGGGATCCGGCCCCGCCAGCGTGCCCGCCCTCCCTGCCTGTCGGCAAGAGAATCCGGCCGCCCCGGTCTTGAGCCGGGAACGGCCGGACAATTGCAGGAGCGACATCTGCACCTGCCGCTATGCTTCCACGCCGCACTTGGCGAGGAGCCTGGCCCATTTCTTGTCCACGTCGGCCTGGAGTTCCTCGATCAGGTGCTCGTTCTCGGGAGTGAACAGGTGGCGGAACCGATCCTGTTTGCGAAGCCATTCCACCAGAGGCTTCTTCTCCTTCGGCTTGTAGGTGAGCTTGTACTCGCCGTTCTCCACTTCGTAGAGCGGCCAGTAGCAGGTGTCCACCGCCAGCTTGGCCATCTGGATGGACTCCTCGGCAGGGTACCTCCACCCCAGGACGCACGGCTGGATTACGTTGATGAACGAGGGCCCGTCCACTGCAAGGGCCTTCTTGACCTTGGTCACCATATCGTTCCAGGCATGCGGGGAAGCCTGTGCGACATATGGGATGTCGTGGGCAACCATGGTTGCCGTGAGATCCTTGCGGTACTGCTTCTTCCCGTAGGAGACTTCGCCCACTGGGCTCGTAGTGGTGTTCGCGCCTCTCGGCGTCGCGGAAGACCGCTGGATACCTGTGTTCATGTAGGCTCCGTTGTCGTAGCAGATGTAGAGCATGTCGTGACCTCTCTCCATCGCTCCCGAAAGCGACTGGAACCCGATATCGTAGGTACCGCCGTCACCACCGAACGCAATGAAGTCTATCTTCTTGTTGATCTTCCCCTTGCGAGAAAGCACTCGGTACGCTGCCTCTACCCCGCTTATGGTTGCGGCGGAGTTCTCAAAGGCATTGTGAATGAACGGCACCTTCCACGCAGTGTATGGATAGATCGTCGTGCAGACCTCCATACACCCGGTGGCGCACCCGACGACCACGGGGTTGTCCGCTGCGAGTAGGGCCTGCTTTATGATTACCGGGAACGCGCACCCCGCGCAGGCACGGTGGCCTGGCGAGATGAGGATCTCTTTCTTAGACAGTTCCTTCAGAGTCGCCATGTGCACACCTCCTACTCTCTAACCCCGAGGTAGGTGAGAGCCCTCTCTACCCGCCCGGTGTCTGCTATTTTGGCAAGGTCGGAGTAGACCGACCTGATGTGATCCGTCGTGACGTCGCGTCCGCCGAGACCGTAGATGTAGTTGACGATCTTAGGGCCCGAGGCATCGTACATGGCCGACCTTACCTCGGCGAAGACCGGACCGCTCACGGCGTTGAACGAGTCAGACCTGTCCATGATCGCCACCGCCCGTTTGTCTGCGAGAGCCTTGGCAATCTCCTCAGCTGGGAACGGCCGGAACACTCGGAGCTTCAGAAGCCCGGCCCTGACGCCGTCTGCTCTGAGCGCCTTGACGACTTCCTTTGCGGTTCCTGCTGTGGATCCGAGCACGACCACGGCGACGTCCGCGTCATCCAGCATGAACTCCTCGAAAAGTCCATACTCACGGCCGGTGAGCTTCCCATACTCACGCCCGACCTCTTCGATGACCTTCTTCACCCCTCGCATGGCCTCTGCCTGACCCCTCTTGTGCTCGAAGTACCAATCGTAGAGGTCCAGCGGGCCGACGGTGATCGGGTTGTCCACATCGAGGAGCGGATTCTCTGGGACATACTCGCCCACGAACCTCTTCACGTCCTCGTCCTCGAGCATTTCGATGACTTCCATTGCGTGGCTTATGATGAACCCGTCCGTCGTGACCATGGTCGGCAGGAGGACGGACTTGTTCTCGGAGATCTTGACTGCCTGGATGACGTTGTCATACGCCTCCTGCGCGTTCTCCGAGAAGATCTGGATCCACCCTGAGTCTCTAGCCCCCATGGTGTCGCTGTGGTCGCAGTGGATGTTGATCGGCCCCGAAAGAGCCCGGTTGACCACGGGCATGACAATCGGCAGCCTCATGGATGCCGCAATATAAACGATCTCCCACATGAGCGCAAGGCCGTTCGCTGAAGTAGCGGTCATGGCCCGCGCGCCGGCGGAAGCCGCGCCAACAGTCGCGCTCATGGCAGAGTGTTCGCTTTCGACCGTGACGAACTCGGAATCCACTTTGCCGTCAGCGACGAAGCTGGAGAAGATCTGGACGATCTCGGTCTGAGGGGTTATGGGGTATGCGGCCACGACGTCCGGTCCTATCTGCCGCATCGCCTCGGCAACCGCCTCGTTACCGGTCCTGGCAACTTTGGTCTGCATGTCTTTCTCCTCCTTCCTACTTCGTCTACGCCTCGTCCTCTTTGACCATGACGATGGCTTTCTTCTTAGTGGGGCACTCAGCAGCGCAGATACCGCAGCCTTTGCAGTGCGCCCAGTCGATATCCTTGAACTTCCCGTCCTCTACAATGATTGCCTGGTCCGGACAGAAAATCCAGCAGAACAGGCAGTTTATGCAGTTCTCGGCTATGTGCTTAGGCCTGAAAGTCCTCCAGCCGCCTGTCTCGTACCTCTCAGCGGAACCGGCCTCGAGGATTCGCCCGGCCTTGGGCACGTCCCTCCAGCCGTCATCCTTGTTGGGAATGCTCATTCGGAAGCCACCTCCTCGTAGGCCCGCTTCATCGCCTCGATGTTCTTCTCGACGATCTCGGGGCGGAGTTTCTTTCCAAGCTTATGCCTGGAGTCCTCGAGGACCACATCAAGGTCGAGAAGGTTCGTTGCCTTGATAAGGGCCCCCATCATAGGAGTATTGGGAATGTTGCGGCCTATAGTGTCTATCGAAAGCTGTGTGGCGTCCAAGGTAAACACCTTTCCGCCCTCGAGTTTGAGCCGCCTGCGCATCTCGGCCGGGGAAAGCGGGGTGTTGATAATGTAGGTACCCGACGAAGGGACCCCAGCTTTCACGTCCACCGCAGTGATGAGCGACGGATCGAGCACGATCACGATTTCTGGGTTCAATACGTGGCAGTGAACGAGTATCGGTTCATCGCTGATCCTGTTGAACGCCTGCATAGGGGCGCCCATTCTCTCTGGCCCGTATTCCGGGAACGCCTGTGCGTACTTCCCGGCGGAGATGACCGCCTCTGCCAGAACCAGAGCCGCGGTCTTCGCTCCCTGCCCTGCTCGGCCGTGCCAGCGAATCTCAAGGAGCTTGCCCATAGTCTTCCTCCCCCCAAAACATCGGTGTTCTATACAGGGCTGCTGTTGCATAGCCTGTACGTTTATATCAAAGCGTGCCCGAGCCCCCGCCGGCTGCGGGCGCCGTGGCACACACTTTGTGAACTTCGTCACACCACGGTAGTTTCCTGCAGGAGATCTGCGTAGAGGGGAAACTTCTCGACTAGACTCCGAACGCCCGCACGGATCTCCTCGAACGCATGCTCGGAGTGGATGTTGATCAACGTGGCGTGGATAAGCCCCGCTATCTCCTTCATTTCCCGCTCTGTCATCCCCCGCGTGGTCACAGCCGGCGTGCCCAACCTTACGCCGCTTGTGACCGTGGGCTTCTCCGGATCGAACGGTATCGTGTTCTTGTTCACCGTGATCCCCACTGAGTCGAGAGCGGTCTCGGCGGCTTTCCCAGTGATCCCCGTGCCAATGAGGTTCATGAGCATAAGGTGGTTGTCGGTACCACCAGATACCAGTTTCCAGCCATGGTCCAGCATCGCGGAAGCCAGTGCTCGGGCGTTGGCGAGTATGCGCCTCTGGTAATCTGCAAACTCGGGCTCGAGCGCCTCTCCAAAGGCAACTGCCTTCGCCGCGATCACGTGCATCAAAGGTCCGCCCTGCGTGCCCGGGAACACTGCAGAATCAATCTTCTTCCCCCACTGGGCTGTGCAGAGGATCATTCCGCCCCTGGGACCCCTTAGGGTCTTGTGGGTGGTCGTGGTCACGAAGTCGGCGTAAGGGACTGGGTCTGGATGAAGCCCCGCTGCCACCAAACCAGCAATGTGCGCCATGTCCACCATGACTAGAGCTCCGACCCGCTCCGCGATCTCCCTGATCCTCTGGAAGTCAATCGCCCGCGGGTAAGCGCTAGCACCCGCCACTATCATCTTGGGACGGTATTCGATGGCGAGAGACTCCAGGGCGTCGTAGTCGATGACCTGAGTGTCCTCCCTGACACCGTAGGGAATGAACTTGAAGTACTTCCCTGAGATGTTGAGGTGCATGCCATGGGTCAGGTGTCCCCCATGGGTGAGGTTCATCCCGAGAACGACATCACCTGGTTCCAAGGCCGCGAAGTAGACTGCGGTGTTGGCCTGAGCGCCCGAGTGAGGCTGCACATTCACATGCTCTGCCCCGAACAGCTTGCGAGCCCGCTCTATCGCAAGGTTCTCCACCACGTCCACGTGCTCACATCCGCCGTAGTAGCGCTTGCCGGGGTAGCCTTCAGCGTACTTATTGGTCAACGGAGACCCCAGGGCCTCAAGAACTGCCCGGCTCACGAAGTTCTCCGACGCTATGAGCTCAATCTTGTCTCCCTGCCGCCTGACCTCGGCGAGGACGGCGGAGGCCACCTCGGGATCTGCCCTTCTAAGAGTGTCAAACATCTGCTCGCTCCCACCTCCCGACGATTGACCTGTTCGCGCGTGGGGGTCACCGGCGCTACTTCCGCTACTTCCCGGCCCGGTGGGAATGCGCCTCCTCGACCATTCCGAGGAAATACTCGTGTATCCTGGTATCCTCGGTCAGCTCCGGGTGGAACGCGCAACCAAGGAACTGCCCTTCGCGCACCATGACAGGGTCACCCTGCCAGCGGGCGAGCACCTTCACCCTGGGCCCCACCCTTCGGACGACCGGGGCGCGTATGAAAACGGCCGGGAAGAGGTCGCCCAGCCCGTCCACTTCGATATCAGCCTCAAAGCTGTCCACCTGTCGCCCGAAGGCGTTTCTCTCCACGGCGATGTCCATCAGCCCGAGCCTCGGCTGGTCACTTCCGACGATCTCACGAGCGAGAAGTATGATGCCGGTGCATGTTCCGAACACGGGCATCCCCCGGGACGCGCGCTCCCGGATGGCCTCATCCAAGCCGTACTTGACCAGGAGTTTGCCGTGGGTAGTGCTTTCACCACCTGGGAGAATCAGCCCGTCCACCCCTTCGAGGGCACGGGCATCCCGAATCTTCACTGCCTCCATTCCGAGCCGTCTCACGCTGTCAATGTGCTCAGACACTGCTCCCTGGTAAGACAGAACGCCGATCCTGACCATTCTCACAATTCCGCCTCCGGACGGGGCGGGGCCTCAACTACCAGCCTCTGCCCTGGATCTTCTCTTCTTCTTTCATTGCGCCAGCATTGATGCCCCTCATTGCCTCTCCGATCCCTTTCGATACGTCAGCGAGAAGCTTCGGGTCATCATAGTGAGCGACAGCCAGCACGATTGCACGTGCCCTGGCCGCAGGGTTTTCGGACTTGAATATCCCTGACCCGACGAACACGCCGTCCGCACCGAGCTGCATCATGAGAGCTGCGTCAGCGGGAGTTGCCACCCCACCTGCCGCGAAGTTGACGACGGGAAGCCGCCCTGTCGCAGCGACCTCGCAGACGAGATCGTAGGGCGCGCCCATTTCCTTCGCCGCAGTCATCAGTTCCTCCTTGGGAAGGCCCCCAACGCGTCGAATGTCGTCCATCACCGCGCGCATGTGTCTCACTGCCTCAATGATGTCGCCGGTTCCGGCCTCGCCCTTCGTCCGAATCATCGCCGCTCCCTCGCCTATACGCCTCAGAGCCTCACCGAGGTTGCGGCAGCCACAGACGAATGGGACTTTGAAATCATGCTTGTTGATGTGAAACCGGTCATCCGCCGGGGTTAGGACCTCGCTCTCATCGATGAAGTCGACGCCCAGTGCCTCGAGTATCTGGGCTTCCACGAAATGCCCTATCCTCGCCTTGGCCATTACTGGAATCGTGACGGCGCTCTTTATCTGCTCGATGATTGCAGGATCCGCCATCCGGGCAACTCCGCCTGCAGCACGTATGTCAGCCGGCACACGCTCCAGAGCCATCACCGCCACCGCACCGGCTTCTTCAGCGATCTTCGCTTGCTCCGGAGTGGTGACATCCATGATGACTCCGCCTTTGAGCATCTGAGCAAGTCCGGTCTTGACCCTGTAGGTGCCTTTCTCGGAAGTCTCTGTTCCGGCCATCTCACAACCCTCCAACCCGGCAAATCCAGAGTATATTTTACTACACCCCCGCCACACACACAATACAAAGCGGGGGTTGCGCAGGAGATAGCGCAGCTAAATAGGGGGTTAAGCCTGCGGTCCTGGTTCGACAAAACCCCACAAAGCTGAACTCCCCGATGGCTTCGGGGAGTCCGTCGTGACCTCCTGCAGCACGCTCATTCTTCGGGGTTTGGAGCCTCCACCGGGCAGACATCGTGGCACGCGCCGCAGTCGATGCACTTCTCCGGATCGATCACGTAGATGTCGCCTTCGCTGATCGCGTCTGACGGGCACTCAGGTTTGCAGGCGCCGCACGCGATGCAGTTATCGTTAATCTTGTACGCCAACGACGAACCCTCCCTCTCTGGCCATTTGCCTGCTCCATTTTACACGATGGTGATGAGGTACACAATCCCTGACTTACCGGCCCATCCATTCCCCGGCCCGCTCGACCAGGGCTTTGAATGCTGCGAGGAACTGTGCGGCCACTGCCCCGTCGATCACCCGGTGGTCCGATGTCATCGTCACTGCGGCCATGGGCCGGATGTGTATGCCCCCGTCTATCACCACCGGGGTGTCCGCCGCCTGCCCCACCCCCATTATGGCGGCCTGAGGCGGGTTGATTATCGGCGCGAACGATTCGACCCCGAACATCCCCAGGTTGGAGATGGTGAACGACGCGCCCGACACTTCCTCGAGTGTGAGCCGCCCCGCCCTGGCCCGATCCGCCAGTTCCTTGGCCTTAGCGGACAGGGCCGTAAGTGACAGGGATGGGACATCTCGTATGACAGGCACGACCAGGCCGTCGTCGGTGGCCACGGCGAACCCTATGTTGACTTCCGGTTGGATTTCGATGCAGTCCCCAGCGAAGGTTGCGTTGACCTCGGGGTGCTCGGCCAAGGCACGCCCCAGTGCGTGCAACAGCATGTCAGAAATCGTCACCTTAGTCCCAGCCGCGGCAAGCCTCGCGCGCAGCTCCATCACGGACGACATGTCCACCCGAACCGTCTCCCAGAACTGGGGCGCGGTCCGCGAGCTTTCCGCCATCCTCTGAGCCGTGACCCGCTTGACCTGATTCAAAGGCATCTTCTTTGGCGCCTTAGGTCCAGCGTGTGAAGGCACCGTGGCCAGAGCCGCCCCGGCCGTCACCCCGAGCACATCAGCCTCGGTGATCACCCCGTCCGGACCTGAACCTGCGACGGCCGAAAGGTCGATCCCGCGCTCCTTCGCCGCACGTCGGGCGGCAGGAGTGGCGAGGACCTCCGGCCGGACCTTCGCGCTTTCGTGTGTTGCCGGGGCCTCTACCTTTGTGACCGCCCCAACAGCTCCAGCAGCGGCGGGTGCCGGCACCGCGGCGGGAGCCTCAGCCACCGTCTCCCCGGAAGCCCCGATGGTCCCGAGCACGGTTCCCACCGGGACCACCTCTCCGTCGGAGACCAGGATGGGACCGATTACGCCTGCCGCAGGCGCCTCCACTTCATACGTGATCTTATCCGTCATGATCTCGACAACAGGTTGACCCCGATCCACCCGATCTCCCGGCTCCACCATCCACCGGGTAACGGTACCTTCAGTCATTGTCAGCCCCAGCTGGGGCATTTTGATCTCTTCCACCAGACTACGCGGCGTCGGGAGCCCCCGCCTTCAGGCGTGGGGAGGAGACGC
>JANLFS010000102.1:0-8592 GCA_024655925.1 Bacillota bacterium
TGAGATCTTCGGGGGAATCGATCCTCTGAAGGACGCCGCCCATCCGAACCAACCCGCTCCTTCGCCCTACGTACCGTTTCACTGTCTTCGTCTGGGATTCCTTCTCCCGCGGACGATGGAAATCCCCGTGACCCGCGCGAAAGCCGCCGCAATTCGCCCCACGGTCAGCATCACCTGGTCCGCGGACTCGATGGCCAGTCTCTTGCCGGCGGCCTTTCCGCCGACGGTCACGGCGGCCACCGTGGCCACCAGGATGGATGAGGCGACAGCGTCCTTGCTCTTGATCCCGGTTGCGAGGAACCGCAACATGATTGTGGCGCCGACAGCTCCGCTGACCGTGCCGCAGATGTCGCCCACGAAATCGCTGCAGAAACTCGCGACTGCTGGGGCGTTCTTGACGAGCGCCAAGGCCTCGGGAGCCCCGTACACACGCTTGGCGGCCATGGCGTTCAAAGGGGCCTCGGTCGCCGCGGCCGCCGCAGTTCCGACTATATCAAACAGTATGCCCGCGCCCACAATGGTGATGAGAACGGCAATGGAGAAACCGAGGTCCAAGGATCCCGCGACCGCCCCCGACCCGGAATTGAGGGCTGCCGAGAGGACGAACGTCCACAGGCTCACCGCCAGGACGCGTCCGACACCTCGTGGCAAGAGCGTTCACCTCGTGACAAGTATGACACGACCGGAAAATCCGGATAGGTGGCAGCATCCTGAGTAAATATTGTGACTTGAGGTCCAGTAGGTTTTCCCGCCTGTACACCCTGCCGTTGCCAGCGGGCGGTTTCCCTTTACGACAGGCCCCCATCGTCGCCGAATGGGGGACTGGATTGCCACTTAGTTCACACTGCAATCCCCAGGACGCCACGACCGAGGTCGACAGCCTAGGAGTTTTCCTCTGCGGCCCCGGACGCCCCTTAGCCTCTTTTGCAAGCGGGGTTTCAGGTGGCAAAAGGTCCCTGTCCCTGGCCTAGGGCTATCAGAACTTGATACCCACCATCCCGCCACGCTCACTCAAGGCAGGCTACACTGCACCCAACACGATCTGCCCCTTCGGGCTATGCCGAATGCAGGTTTACCCCCAAGCCGTAGGGCTGCCCCTCGGCGCACCCCACGAACTTGGGCCTCCGCGGAAGCGGGGTCCACGCCCGCATGCCATTGCGGATCGCCCCACTCCCTTAACCCCCAGCACCAGCCCTCGACTGGGCGTCGAATGCCAGCACAAGGGACTTCATCGATGTGCCCTCTACGGATTTTTAGCCCCGTCTTCAGAGACGCCGGTACCGACTAGGATACTGCGCCACCTATCAGACTCGAGCAAGATTATAGCACAGATATTGGGAAGCTTCAACGGCCCAGCATGGTAAGGGATATGAGCCCTCCCAGTATTGCGCCGACGATGACTTCGAACGGTGTATGCCCAAGAAGCTCGCGAAGCTTGGTCGAGTGCAGATGGCGCTCCTCGAATATCTCCTTCATGAGCTGGTTGAGGACCCTCGCTTGCCTGCCTGCGGCCTGCCTCACCCCGGCAGCGTCGTACATGACCACCATGGCGAACACCGCTGCCACCGCAAAGAGTGGGGAGTTCCAACCCTCGGAGATGCCCACGGCGACAGCGAGAGATGTAACAAAGGCAGAGTGCGAGCTGGGCATCCCGCCGGGCCCCAGAACCTTGGACCAGTTGAACCGGCCCTCAGTAATCAGCCCGAAAACCGTCTTCAGCACCTGCGCGGTAACCCAGGCAACGAAGGCAGACATAAGTATTCTGTTGGTCTGTACTCCAGTTTCCGCAGAGAACATGGAATCACTCTCTCCGATTGGCTACAAGATCCACCGCGGCGAGGAGCAAGCCGGCTCGGGCGCCGAACGGTCGAAGCCCCAACCGGGCCCTGCTGATCAATTCGTAGAAGAGAGAAGTGGCCCGGTCCTGCCCCAGCAGGCTTGCGTAGTTCAGCCTGCCGAGTTCCTGGTCGCGGCCTTTAGAGTCCGCCAGATCATCAAGGACCTGGAATGCGAAACCGAAATCGCGCGCGAACTCGCTCAGAGCCTCGATGTCGGCGTCTCCGGCACCGCCCGCGATGGCACCCATTCGGACTGCCGCATCGAATAGCCTTCCCGTTTTGAGCTCCACGAGTGTGTCGAGACGATCGCGCGTCGCGGACGTTTCGGACGTGTCCGAAAACGTGGAATCCAGATCCATGGCCTGACCGCCAGCTATGCCAAGACTTCCGGCCGCCGCTGCGAGAGTGTGAGTGGCACGAGCCGCACGAACTGCGCCCACCCGCGAGAGGAACTCCGGATCTGCCAAAACTTGGAATGCAAGGGTCAACAATGCATCTCCGGCTAGAACCGCAACCGCCTCTCCGAAAGCCTTGTGGCATGACGGCTTGCCCCGCCGGAAATCGTCATCATCCATACAGGGAAGGTCATCATGAATCAGGGAGAAGCAGTGAACAAGCTCAACGGCGGCCGCAGGCCAAGTCGCGGCGGTGGTCTCACCCCCCACAGCGTAGCACGATGCCAGGGTCATAACTGGTCTGAGACGTTTGCCGCCAGGAAATACGCTGTATCTCATGGCCTCATGCAGGCGCGTCGGGGGCACGTCGGAAGCGGGCAGCATCCGGTCGAGGGCATCGTCAACCAGCCGGCCCAGGTCCTCCAAGGTGCTGCTTTCATGAGTCATGCTCTCGCCTCCTCGACAGACTCTTCCAGTCCAACCAGCTTGATCTGGCCATCGTCACCTTCGATGAGCGCCTCGAGCCGGCCCTGCGCCCGGTCGAGTATTGCGGTGCAGGTGCGGACCAACGCGTTCCCTTCCTCGAAAAGCGCGATGGCCTCTTCAAGCGGTACATCCCCCTGATCCATTCTGGCGACGATCTGCTCCAGCCTCGCCAGAGCAGCCTCGAACGTGATGCCTTCGGATGCCACGCCCATCAACCTCCAGTCCGGATTTCCCGCACTTCGCACTCGAGCGAACCCCGGCTCAGTTCCACCGAGACCTGCTCGCCCGGGGCCGCCTCATCTGCGCTGCGGATTGCCCGGCCGTCGGCGGCCCTACATATGGCGTAGCCCCGCGCCAGCACCGACTCGGGGTCGAGCGCCGCAAGAACTCCCGCCAGACGAGCCAGCTTCTCCCGGGACATCTGCAGTCTGGTTTGAATCTTCTGTCCAAGCCACCTGGCGTTCTCGTCCACGGCCTGTCTTCTGTGGTCCACCGCGAGGGCACCCGCCCGGACAAGCCTTGCCCGTGCGTTCTCAACCCTCCGCGTAAGGGCGGCCACATCCGGAACCACCATCTCTGCTGCGGCCGACGGAGTGGGAGCGCGCACGTCCGCTGCGAAATCCGCTATGGTGAAATCGGTCTCGTGCCCGACAGCCGAGACCACAGGGACGCGGGACGCCCTGATCGCTCTCGCGACCTTCTCGTCGTTGAAAACCCAGAGTTCTTCGGCGGATCCCCCTCCCCTTCCCACTATCAGGCAGTCCACGTCCTCCACCCGGCTCGCAAGCTCAATTCCCCTCGCTATGCTGTCGGGTGCACCTTCCCCTTGCACCAGTGCCGGCACAACCAGGATGTTGATGCCCGGAAACCTCCTCCGGGCAACTGTGATGATGTCCCGGATCGCGGCGCCAGTGGGAGATGTGACAACCGCAATCCGGCTCGGAAACGTAGGAAGCGGCCGCTTGAGCTCCGCATCGAACAGGCCCTCAGCCTCGAGTCTCGCCCGCAGCTCCTGAAACGCGAGGTAGAGTGCACCCATTCCCAAGGGTTCGAGGGTGTCCGTGTAGAGCTGGTACTCACCCCCGCGCTCATACACCTCAACCGACCCGTGAGCGAACACACTCATCCCGTTGGCAGGCATGAACCTGAGCCGCGTATTCTGACCACGGAACATGACCGCCCGAAGCCTCGAGAAGTCATCCTTGAGCGTGAAATACATGTGCCCGGAGGTATGATGCGTGAAGTTTGAGATCTCGCCCACGACCCAGACCCCCGAAAGACCGTGGTGGGCCCTGACTGCCTCAGCCACTCGAGCGGTGACGTCAGAGACGGTCAACACGCCGGCTCGCTGCCAATCGCCGGCTATCAATCATCCCACCCCCACATGGGCCCGGCGAGGAGCGCAGCTCCAACAGCATTATCTCGGGCGTACTCAGGTTTCGCGAAGTACACGCGAACGCTGGGCCGGTCCTCCGAGAGGGCGGCGGTGACCGTTCGCCTCACTACGGCATTGGACGCAACTCCCCCAGAGACCAACAACGCCGGGACTTCGGTGCTAGAGAGCCCCGCCGCGCACATTCGGGCCACTGCCTCCGCAACGGACGACAGGACCGCGGAGGCCACATCCTCCCTGCGGGCACCCAGTTCCAGCGCACGCAGAGCCGAAGAACATGGCCCTGAGAAGCTCACGCTCGTGCCTCTGACCGAGACTGGGATCCTCACCGTCCCAGATTCCCCTGCTCGGGCAAGCCGCTCCAGCTCAGGCCCTGCCGGAAAAGGCAACCCCATCGCAACACCGACCCTGTCTATGAACTGCCCCGCGTTCAGATCATCCGTCCCTCCGATTATTCTCACGTCAAACGGCCCACCCTCACCAGGCCAATGCACATCCAGGAGCTCCGTCGTGCCCCCTGAGAGATGCAATGCCAGAAACCTGCCCGTCCTCGGCATCCCCGAAGACCAAGCTCCAGCGGCTATGTGGGCTTCCTGGTGGGAAATGCGATGCAGCGGCTTGCCCAGAGCTGCAGCCACTGACTGGCCGAACCCGCCGGAGGCGAGGAACACAGGCATGTAAGAGCCTTCGGCGCGTCTGGGACTCACACTGGCCGCCACCGAGCGGATATCACTCTCCCTTGCCCTGGCAACTGCGAACGACTCTTCGAGGAGGGCAGGGAGGTTCCGCACGTGCTGAAAGAGGGCATCAGATTGGCGAAGACCCAAGGCGCCGTCGGAAACCACCAGAGGCACGCGCCCATCCCACACGACCTCGCCTCCGGATGTGATGGCAACCGACGTCGTATAGCAGCTCGTGTCAATCCCGAGGTTCACTCCCAGTATCCTCCTGACTCTCCTCTGCACCGGATCGGCCTCTAGTCGCTCGCAGCTTCTCGGCGAGGCCCCCAAGGATGCCGTTTATGAACCTCGGTGAGTCCGCACTCCCATAGATTTTGGCAATCTCTACGGCTTCGTCTATCGATGTTGCCATGGGCACACCATCGACATACAGCATCTCGTAGACTGCGACGCGCATCACGTTCCGGTCTGTCGGCGACATCCGCCCGACTGACCAATCCCGTGCCAGGCTGGCGATCTCCGAGTCTATTGCCTCACGGTGTGCCCATGCCCCCATCACCAGGCTTTCGGCATATTCCTTGGCGTGAGGTGAGAGGGGAAGGTCCGGAGAGTCTCCGATAGCGTACTCAACTGCCCGGCGCGGGCCGCACCCAGACAGATCCATCTGGTAGAGTGCCCTCATCGCGGCCTCCCGAGCCCTGCGGCGTTCCAACCCAAACCACCACTCCTCACAGAACCGATCATTTCACTCTCGTGGAGGCCACAGGAACCGGACGATGGCATCGCGGGTCTCCCGGTGGTTGTCCAGGTACCGCCCGGTCGCAAAACCGAGGCCTATGAAGAACGCAAAGGTAAGCGTCCGTAAGAAACCGAACACCATGACGAGCAGCCCGAAGATGCCCCCCACGACGGCGCCGACCACTTTGGCCATATGCCGGGGAGGCAACTGCCACCTACGACCGCCGTACCACGGCATCTGGACCAGCCTCCATACACCGGTTTCTCTTCACTGCTAGACTCTCGGCTTACTTTGATCGTGCGCCACGCTCTTGACTACCGTGTGAACGGCCTTCACGGGGACACCCACGGCGAACCTGATGAACTCAGCGAGTTCACGCTCGAGTTCCTCACAGACCTGAGGAATGCTCACGTCGGGATATACTTGCAGCTTCATCACTATGGCGAGACCATCGGAGGCACCGTCAGCTATAGCCTCCACGTCCCGAATCCCCCGGACATGCTTGGCCACTTTGCGGGCAAGAGTCTCCACTGCCGTCATGGATATGCGGACATCCCCAAGCGCGGTCGCACTGACGATGGACTTGGGCTCCCGCTCGGGCCTGAGGGCGAGGACTAGAACATAGAGCATCACCAGGACAACGAGCACCCCGCCTAGAGCTGTGGGGATCCGGTTTCTCGTCGCGACGTCGTATGCTCGAAGCGCGAAGTCGCTCGGGAACTGGTTACCCGCCGTCGAGACAAGAACGCCTGCGGCCAGGACAGCTGTTATGACCACGGACAGAACCAGGACAATGCGGTCTATGAGTCTCACAGATCCCCACCTCGTTTCACGGCCTCACCGGAGCGCCCGCCACCCCGGGGCATCACCTCACCCGAACTTCAGTTGACGGTTCGCGGTCCTCGAAAAGGACTCCGGATACGTGCGTGTTTACCTCCACCACTTCCAGGCCGGTCATGCTCTCTATCGCCCTCTTCACGTTCCTCTGCACCTCGGCGCATACATCGGGAATGACCGTCCCGTACTTGACCACGAGATAGAGGTCAACCGCGGCTTCTTTCTCGCCGACTTCGACCTTGACACCTTTCGCGAGGTTCTTCTTGCCGAGAAGCTCACTGATGCCCCCCGCGAGGCCCCCGCTCATGCCCGCGATCCCAGAAACCTCGGTGGCGGCAAGTCCTGCCACGACAGCGACGACTTCATTGGCGATCCTGACGGTACCGAGCTCGGGCCTGTCGTCTGTCTCCAAGATCCCACACCTCCCTGGCAACTGCAGAGAAGAAGCATTCAACTCCTGAAGAGTATTATACCAAAAATGAAGAAATGCGGTCCTCGACCATAGGTGAACAATTCACCGGCCGCAGCGTATCTCCTTCACCGTCCGCGTTCCACAACGGTAATTCTCGCAAGGGCCACCCCGGTGGCGCGTGCGACCGCGTCCCCGATCTGTCGTGCCCCTGCCTCTTCCAGTCTTCCCGACTTGACCACGACGCTTGCGCCACCATCTGACAGGAAGACGATCGCGTCCTCGTAGCCCCTCGCCCTTATGAGGCTCTCCGCCTCGAACTCCCGCCGTTCCACTGCGATTGCGTCTAGCAATGCCTCCTGGGCTTTCCTGCGCACCTCTGAATCGGCGGATGGATCGTTCATGACTTGCGCGATCAACTCCATTTGCCGGGCTCGGGTTCGCTCGCGCTCCAGCCTGTATTCCTCGAAGAAGCTGTCGGACTGCTCATCGGTGAGGGTTTCCTGCGCCCGGACGAGGGCCTCGCTGGACGTCTGCCCCGCGGCGGGCTCCATGAGGGTCCCACCAACGGGCGCCGGCTCGGTTTCCCTCACCTCCAACCGCGGCCGAACTGGGGAAGTAACCGTGGCAGCCGCCACGATCCCCACTATGGCCAACCCTATCAGCACCAGGGACATCCCGAGAAACCTCCGGTCAGTCTCACGGGTTCTCTCCCTGTTCATTACCTTGTTCACTCTCATCCTCCTCCATCCCTTCATCTCCCGAGCGGGACCACGAGGACCCTATGAAGCGGCAGCCCGAGCGCGGTTCCGGCAGCTGTGGCCAACTCCCTCTTCACCTTCGAGTCCGACGCGCCCTCCGCGACCACGAGCACGCCCAGGATCCTCGGGAAGCCTTCTTTGACTATGACGGGGCTTTCCCCGCGGCCGGAGACACTGCCCGCGGCCAACACCAGGTCCGAGGTGCGCCTGGTCTCGATGGACTTCCGGACGGTGCCACCGGTTCCTCCTTCCTCCGTCTTCCGCTCCTCCACCACGGTGTTCGTAGCGTACTCCCGAGCCATCCCCCCGTCGAAGGTGATCTCCACGTTGACCCGGCCCGCTCCCCGGATGCAAGACAGTATCTCCTGAAGCCTTCGCCGGAGTTCATACTGGTACGCTCCTACCGATTCGGGAGATGGGTCCCCTGAGGTCCCCGAATCCGCAGGCACCATCTTGGCCTCCGGCTGTGCCGGGCTTCCCCGGAGGAAGCTCCCCGCAAGGATCAGAGCTATGCCCAGGGCCGCGAGGAGCATCATCGGGCGGACCGCGGGTACCCGGTACCACACCTGGCCCGAGTTTCTTTGCGCCTCAGTCAAAACCTGTCCCTCCCCCACTGGTCATTCCACAACCACCCGCTCCCTCGGCACCCCCAGGGACCAGGCGATCCCGTGAGCGACCGCTGCGGCGCCAACGCTTCTCTCCCCCTTCGGGCACAGTGCCACGTGGATCCTCTCGAGATCGCCCGCAGCGGAGAGGGAGACCCGGATCTCAGAGGACTCGTACTCCGGGCCGGCCACCTCCACGACGCATCGCCTTGCCGCCTCCCGAATTGCGGCGGAGGTCAGAGACACTGCGCGCGCCGAAAGCGACGGAGCCTCCAGGGCATCCCAGGCGTAACCGGGAGGTTCGTCCTGCCGGGCATTGCCCATCCCCCTCCAGACTGAGCCCTCTCGGAGAGGGCCCTCAATCATCTGGCCCAATCCCAGGCTCGCCAGGGGGCCCAGGACCGCGCCGAGGAGTGCGAGCCCCATGACCATGTCGACAAACTTCTTCA
>JANLFS010000102.1:8602-10534 GCA_024655925.1 Bacillota bacterium
TAGTGAGAACCAAGACCACAAAGCCCCGGACCCAGCTCGTGAGTGCCTCCACTCCAATACCTCCCCATGCGCAGGTCTCACCTGGTCCAGTCCCACGCCGGACCCGCCCAGCCCTCCTACCTCCCCATGACCACCACTCCGCCCAACCCGACTACGAGCGCTATGGATATGAAGAACATCAACCCGACCGTGGCCACGGATACGCACAGGGCGGAGAGAGCGTCTGCCATCTCTGACAGGCAATCAGATATCCGAGAGTCTCCCAGCGGCTGAACCAGGGCCGCCCCGATCCTGAACATGAACATGATTACGGCCATCTTGATCACAGGGAAAAGGCAGACCACACCCAAGGTGACCAGGCCGAAAAGGCCGATCACCCCCTTGAGCACCAGGGAGGACGTGGCCACCAGGTCTATGGCATCTCCGAATATCTTTCCGACTACTGGGACGAAGCTTCCTGAGAGGAACTTGACGGCTTTGGCGGACGCCGCATCCGACACGGACGCGAGCCCTCCTCTCATGCCGGTGACCGCCACGAACACTGTCGCCAGAAGGCCCAGAACAAGGAGGGCCCACGACCGAAGCAGCCCAGCGAGCTTCGAGACGTGGCCCCGTCCCGTAACATTCCCCGCAAGGGCGAGGGCGGCGGACAGGAGTATCAGAGGGATTATGGTGCTCTGCACCACGGTCCCCACGGTCGCAGTGGCCGCCATGATCGCCGGGCTGACTATGGCTGCCGTGCCCACGCCGCCGGAAGCAGCCACGAGTCCAGTCAGAGCAGGGATGATGGCATACATGAACGACATCATCTGGTCCACTGCTCCGAGACCGATCCCGGACGCGATACGGAAGCTGTTGACACCGATGATCACCATGACCATGTAGCATACCGCCCAGCCCGCCATGGCCGGCCCTTCCTCCCCGAACCCCGCGCCCAGAGTAGTGAGGACGGCGGCCGCCACTGCCACCAGAATCAGCTCACCCAGAAGCCTCAGATTCGCCCTGACCTCACGGACGAAGAAGCCCGCAGCACCGCGGGCGATGGAGTCCACATCCAGAATGCCGGCACCGTTATTTGACATAATCTCTCTTATGTCAAGCCGCGGGAGGTACTCCGCTGTATCGCGGTCCACACCCTCCACGAACCTCTCCAGTTCCTCCGTGTTCACGATCGATAGGGTGTCGTCGAGGACCCCCATGAGTGGATCGGGATACGCCTCTCCAGAAGCATTCACCGGAAACAGCGCCACGGCGAGGCAAGTCGCGAAAGCCATGGCCGCCGTCAGCCCGGCACGCGTTCTGCGTAGGCGCATCATGACGGCAGCACCCTCAGGATTACGTCCAGGAGGGCAAACATAAGGGGCATCGACATGACGAGTATCAGCACTTTTCCAGCCATCTCAACCTTGGCGGCCAACGCGCCCTCACCTGCGTCCCGGCATACTTGCGCACCGAATCCTGCCAGGTAGGCGACACCCATGACTCTCAGGACTGTGTTGATGTAGACTCCACTTATCCCTGCCTTGGCGGAGATGTCCGATAACACCGAAACAAACCCTTCCAGCCTCGTGGCAATTACAAGGAACAGGGCGGTC
This sequence comes from Bacillota bacterium, assembly GCA_024655925.1. Lineage (NCBI taxonomy): Bacteria > Bacillati > Bacillota > Bacillota bacterium. Next base: position 10,198 of record JANLFS010000102.1, read on the forward strand.
CCGAGGGCTATGGACAGGAGAACGGCCATCTCCGAGCGTGTTCCCCGGAGAAGGGTCAGAAGGAGGACACCCATGAGTGCGAACCCGACTACTCTCAGGATTTCCATCTGCCTGCACCTCACCAGAGCCGGAACACTGCGCGGACACTTGTGAAGAGTTCGTCGATGTACTGTACCAGCATGAGAAAGACTAGCACGATACCAGCGGTCGTGGCGAGAAGGGCGTACTCCTCTTTGCCTTGCTGCTTGAGGATGGTGTGCAAGACTGACGCGAGTATCCCAACACCTGCGATTCTGAGTATTAGATCTAGGCCCATTCCAAGGCCCTCCTTAGGCTT
>JANLFS010000103.1:0-4976 GCA_024655925.1 Bacillota bacterium
GATGCGCTCTGCATATTCTGTGGCCTCTCTGCTGAACTGGGACGTTGTAATCATTATGCCTTTTCGCGCCCGGACGCCGTCCAAGCTACCCGCGAACTGACGCACCACTGGGCTGCTCACTGTGCCGTCCCATCGCTTGGCTTGCACATATACGACATCGAGGCCAAGCCGATCCTGTTTGATCACACCGTCAATACCGCCGTCACCTGCCCTGCCCACCAGCTGCGAGGCATCATCCCGCGAACCTCCGTACCCCATTGCCAAGAGCAGGTCTATTGTGAGTTGTTCAAAGAACCGCGGAGAGGAGGTCTTCACGCGATCGAGGAGCTCCACCGCTAATGAACGCCGCAGTTCTCTACTTGCAGTCTCCAGTATCTCTTCTGGCGTTTCTGGAATCTCATCGGTCTGGCTGTTTGACTCCTGCATGGATAGCTGCCCACGGCTCGGACGCTTGAACTCAACGAACTCCCGATACCGTCGAAGAAGCTTGGAGTCTATTCGCGCCGGTCTCTCCCCCAGAAGGGCTAGCCCACGCGAGGTGATTCTCACACTACCGCGTCCTGTGCTCTCGAGCACTCCCGCCTTCCTAAGGTATACGCCTGCCCACCTCACACGATTGCCGAATCTACTCGCTCCGCTCCGCAGCTTGCAGTTCCGCTCCTCAGGCGTCAGCCCAAAGCGGTCCTCCAACCGCCCCCGCAGTTCCGATAGGGCGTGCTCATTCCCGTCGCCGCACAAGGTGAGCATTGGTAGCATAATGTCCTCGAACGTGGGAACTGGCATATGCCTCCCTCCAGACACATTACCGCCGCAACTGCTTTGAAGTGAAGACAGACCGGTAGGCGTGTTTCATCTGCAGCTCAGACTGGCTTGCCTAACATTTGCATTCGGCAGGATTCGGCGCCAGTCCTCCAGGGGGATTGAACCGCTGAACGCCCAATCATGTGAAGAGTGCGGACTAAGCGCGAAAGGCAGCTGAAACATGGCAAAGCACGTGTTAACGCCTCTTCTACCTACGTATCGGCAAGCTTGTGAATTCATCCGTATGATGGACGGTGTGTCGGAAACCGCTCTTCTCTGGTGCTGCATTGATCACCCTGATAGACGGCAGTCGGCTGCTCAGTCTCCTATTCCAGTACCAGATCGGGGTATTCAAGCGCGATACCGCGGTATGGGATTTCGACTCCGAATACGACTGTCCTTGACAGCACCTGCAACGCCGTCCCATGCGTTCCGCGCATAGAATCGAGCATTGGCTCGCCCGCAATGCTCGGTTCTATGCGCGCGAGCATTGAGACGAGCATTGGCGGTTCTCTTGCTCAGGGAGGCCGCGTTCCCTGGGGCAGCGTCCCGAGGCGCCTCATCGCCACCCCGTCGTCCGCCTCAGCGCCGCCGGATCCCCCGCCCCTCACCCCATCCTCCCATGATTCCGCTTCTCCCGCCCTATTGTCGTTGCAGGACCGTGCCCTGGGTATACCACGGCCTCGTTGGGAAGGGAGAAGAGCACCCGGCCCATGGAGTCCGCCAGCGCCCGGTCATCGCCCCCGCGGAAGTCCGTCCGGCCCACGCCGCCGTCAGCGAAGAGCGTGTCACCGGTGAACACCACGAGGTCCCCTGGAAGCCACAGGCTTATGCCCCCAGGGGTATGTCCCGGGGTTGCAAGGACCTCGAACTCCACGCTCCCGGCCTTCAGCTTGTCGCCGCCTGCGACGGTCGCATCAGCCCCGAGGTCGTCCGAGCCGCCCGCGGACCGGGCTATCACGTGGAACATGTCCTCAGGATCGGAGAGCATGGCCGCGTCCGCCGCGCCCACATAGACTCGAGCCCCGGTGGCGCTCCTCAAGCCTCCGTTCGCTGCTATGTGATCGGGGTGGCCATGGGTGTTCACAATCGCGACACACCTGAGATGGTTCTTCGAAAGGGCATCCACGATGCTGTTGAGCCCGCCCCCCGGATCAATCACCGCGGCCTCGTCGGATCCGTCGCGCCACACGATGTAACAGTTGGTTGATATGGGGCCTACCACGAGAGTCTCCACTCTGAAGGCCCCTGCCTTCGAGGTCCCCGTTCTCGATGCCTGTCCGTCCATCAGTCTCTCCTCCGTCCTCGTCTCAAACACCCTCGCGCCGTCCGCCAACGGATGCTCGCGCTCTCTATGTCTACGAGCGCAGTTGCCGGTCCAGACTGCGCGAACTCAACTCCAACTAGAACACTTTCGCGCTGTCCACAAGTATGGTCACCGGTCCATGGTTCACGAGTTCGACTTCCATATGGGCCTGAAAGACTCCCGTCTCGACGTGGACCCCTTTCCCCCTGACCAGCGCGACGAACTCTTCGTAAAGGGCGTTCCCAACCTCCGGTGGACCGGCCTCCGTGAAACTTGGCCGGCGTCCCCGTCGGGCATCCCCATACAGCGTGAACTGAGATACCACCAACATGCTTCCGCCCACATCCCGAAGGGATAGGTTGAACTTGCCATCCGGGTCGTCGAAGATGCGCAGGTTGACGATTTTGTCCGCCAGATAGGCCGCGTCTTCCGGCCGGTCTCCGCGCCCCACGCCCAAAAGAACGAGGAGACCGGGTCCGATCTCCCCGACGACTCCCCCGTCAACAACGACCCTGGCTGATGTCACCCTCTGGACCACCGCTCTCAATTCAGGCCCCCCAGTCTCCCCCGCCTCGCGCCTGGCTTCAACGCGCTAGCGTTCTCCGCGCGCCTCCTCCGGCCTCCCCGGGCGTGCCCCCCAGTCTCCCCCGCCCCTCAACTCGGGCTGGCCCTATGCACGTCGTGAACGCCTGAGATGCGCTTTATGCGGTTTATGATGTTGTTCATGTGCCCGACGTCGTTTATCTCAACCGTCATGCTTATGAGCGCCGCACGGTTTCTGAGAGTGCGGGCGTTGACCGCGCTTACGTGTGTATGCATGTCGTTGACCGCGGTCATTACTCCCGAGAGAAGGCCCGGATGGTCCTGCGCCTCGATCTCGATCTCAACCGGGTAGGACGTGGCCACAGCGGAGTCCCACTCCACGTCGACCTTGCGTTCTTCTTCCTCTCTCAGAATCAAGGCGGCGTTGGGGCAGTCCGCCCGGTGGACTGACACGCCGCGCCCGCGAGTGATGTACCCGACTATGGGGTCTCCCGGCACTGGGTTGCAGCACCTGGAGAACCTGATGAGAACATTCTCCACCCCACGAACGCGCGCGCCCCGGGACGCGCCAACCCTTCGTTTTGCTGCCGCTGGCTTGGGCTCCTCCGCGACGCGTTCCGGGAGAAGTCTCCCTACGACCTGGGCTGCCGAGATCTTGCCGTAGCCCACCGACGCGAGAAGATCCTCAGCCGATTGATAGCTGAACTTGCGAGCAACCTCAGCAAGCTTGTCCTCTTTCATGTTAGCGTGGACTTCCGCGCCAATATGCCTGAGTTCTTTCTCGAGGAGCTCCTTGCCCCTTGCCACGCTCTCCTCACGTCTCTGCTCTTTGAACCACTGCCTAATCTTGCTTCTGGCCTTGGAGGTCTTGGCGAAGCTGAGCCAGTCCCGGCTGGGCCCGGACTGTGACTTGTTCGTCAAGATCTCCACTATGTCCCCGGTCTGCAGTGTGGCCCCAAGCGGGACCATCCTGCCGTTCACCCTCGCGCCCACGCAGCGGTGGCCGACATCTGTGTGGACTGCATACGCGAAGTCCACGGGGGTCGACCCCGCGGGCAAGGTCTTGACATCCCCTTTGGGGGTGAACACGTAGACCTCATCAGAGAACAAGTCCACCTTGAGAGTCTCGATGAACTCGTGTCCGTCCCGCGTCTCCTTCTGCCACTCCAGTATCTGCCTGAGCCAGGTGATCTTGTCCTCGAATTCTCCCCCTCCGTCGAGCGATTCCTTGTACCGCCAATGGGCGGCGATCCCGTACTCGGCAGTCCTGTGCATCTCCCACGTCCTGATCTGGATCTCGAGGGGTTCCCCACGCGGCCCGATCACTGTGGTATGGAGGGACTGGTACATGTTGGACTTGGGCATTGCCACATAGTCCTTGAACCTGCCGGGGATCGGCTTCCAGATGCTGTGGACCGCCCCGAGCACGGCATAGCACTCGCGAAGTGTATCCACGATCACCCTAAGGCCCAGGAGATCCCATATCTCGCTGAAGTCCTTGCCCTGTTGGGTCATTTTCTGGTATATGCTGTAGAAATGCTTTGGCCGGCCCTGTATCTCGGCGGTGATGCCCACCTCCGCGAGAGTCGCAGACAGGGTTCGTCTGGCCTCCTCGACGTAACCCTCCCGCTCCATGCGTTTCTTGGCGACTCTCTCCACCAACCTGTAGTAGGCGTCGGGCTCGAGGTGGCGGAGGGCAAGATCCTCCAGTTCCCACTTCACCCGCCACATCCCAAGTCTGTGGGCAAGTGGAGCATATATCTCGATGGTCTCCCTTGCGACCCGTTTCTGCTTTTCCGCTGGGGAATGGCGAAGTGTGCGCATGTTGTGGAGCCTGTCAGCGAGCTTGATGAGGATGACCCGAATGTCCCTTGCCATGGCGACGAACATCTTCCGCAGGCTTTCGGCTTGCTGATCTTCTCTGGTCTTGAAGTCCATTCGGGACAGCTTGGTCACCCCGTCCACCAGGAGCGCAATCTCGGGCCCAAACGCTTCCCTGAGGTCGTCCACGGTCTTGCCGGTGTCCTCGATCACGTCATGAAGCAGGCCTGCGGCGACGGTGACCGGATCCAGCTGCATCTCGGACAGGATGACCGCCACCGCCAAAGGATGCTCAAAGTAGGGCTCCCCTGACTCCCTTACCTGCCCTGCATGAGCGTTTTGGGCGTACTCGTAAGCCTTCCGGATGACGTCCACGTTCACATCCGGCCGGTTGGCAAGTGCCTTGGATATCTTGAAAGATTTGGTGTTAATGCAAGTTTTCTCAGGTTTGAAGAGCACACAATGACTGTCGACGCGGCAGCTGATCGTTTAGGCATTAACCGTG
>JANLFS010000103.1:4986-10468 GCA_024655925.1 Bacillota bacterium
TGCCCGATTCCCGGAGATCCCGGAGATTGAGCTCCGCGGCCTGCCTGCCGTTCCACCTATTCACCTCGAGTGCGTACACCGCATCTACCTGCCCAGAGCAGGACACCAGCCGCGAATACCTCTCCCCCATCCTGAATCCTATCGCGTCCAGCACACGGTCGCCCCGACCCAGCTTCAACTTGAGATGCCTTCCGTCCGCTCCGACCGTCCGATGCTGCAGGATGAACAGATTCCGCGTCAGGAATAGTGGGTTCGGGTTGCCCAACCCGAACGGCTCCAGGGTCTCAAGCTCCGAGGCAAGTCCCACGGTGATCTGGTCCTCGCGGAGTTCGGAGTCCACCCGGACCGTCGGGATGAGATCCTGGTCCGCCAGCCACTCGTGGCCGATCTGGTTCAGTCTCTCCCGGAACCTGGGCACATCTTCTTGCCTTATAGAAAGCCCTGCGGCCTGCGCATGGCCGCCGTACTTGATCAATAGGTCCGAACATTCGGTCAGCGCCGAATGAAGATTGAAGCCTGGAATGCTGCGGCCGGATCCTTTCCCCGTGCCGTTTTCGATAGCTATCAGCACAGTCGGCCTGAAAGTCAGCTCCGCTATCTTGGACGCCACGATCCCGATTACACCGGTATGCCAGGTGTCGGACTCAAGGACGATAGCCCTCACTGACGCGGGGTTCATCTTCTTCACCGGCTCCAACGCTTCGCGGAGAATATCCTCCTCGATCCCCTGTCGCCTGCGGTTCTCCTCATCCAGGGACTCTGCGAGTTGCCGGGCGCGGTCGGGGGAATCCGTAAGAAAGAGCTCAGCACCGAGGCTTGGGTCGCCCAGTCTCCCACACGCGTTGATCCTGGGGGCCAGGGAGAACCCTACGTGCCCTGAACTCAGTTCCTGCCCTGTGAGGCCGGACACATCCAGCAGGCATGATATGCCCGGATTCTCGGACCCGTGCATTGCCTCGAGGCCGCACTTGGCAATGACCCTGTTCTCGTCGAGCAGAGGCACCACGTCAGCAATAGTGCCGAGGGCAACCAGGTCCAAGTGGTTCAGAGGATCGGCCGCCCCCGCGGGGCGCCCGATTGCGCCCCACAACGCCTGGCAGAGCTTGAAGGCCACTCCGACTCCAGCAAGTTCGCTGAACGGATAGCACGAGTCCTTCCTCTTGGGATCCAGGACACCGACGCACCTTGGAAGCGCGCGCCCTGGTTCGTGGTGATCAGTGACGATAACATCGACTCCAAGATCCCGGGCTCTTTCAACCTCCGCGACAGCCCCGATGCCGCAGTCGACTGTCAGCAGGAGCGAGACGCTGTCTGCTCCGGCCCGCTCCACCGCCTCGATATTCAGACCATATCCCTCGTCCAGCCGGTTGGGAATGTAGTAGTCAACCAGAGCTCCGGCGGCCCGAAGCACAGTGACCAGGAGCGAGACGCCGGTTATACCATCGACATCATAGTCCCCGTACACCCTGATCCGCTCGCCTGCGCCGACCGCGCGGACTAGACGGGAGACTGCTGCAGCCATGTCGGGCACATCGAACGGGTCATGTAGATTCGCGATATCCGGCGAAAGGAAGGCACCGGCTGCTTTGACATTGGTGATGCCTCTGTTGACGAGCACCCTGGCTACGGGCCCACTGATCCCTAGACTTCGTACAAGATCCGTCTCAATTTCGGGGTTCCCCGATGAGACTTCCCATTTCCTCCGTCGTGGCGACATTATCTCCTCCGGTTGATGTGAGTTCGCGGCCCATCTCATTCTATTCTAATCGCTGTGTGCACATTTGAAGGCTGAGCATGTGAGGTGTGGCGTCCCATCTCTGTAGATTCGACTGAAAGCCGCGGTTTTCCTCCACCGCTCATGATGGTACCCGGTCTCGCTCGTCGCGGACCACCTTCGCCAGAAGGTCGCGATCGAATTCATCCACGATGTACAGAGTCCCCCGAGCTATCTCGGCGAGCTTGCGAAGGAAACCTTTGTTCGGGGCGAGCCCAATGCAGGTAAACGGTATGTTGTACTTGGAGATCTGCTCCGCCGCAACCAGCGAATCCCGGGCCGGGTCTCCCGTCCACTGATTCATGGTGGGAATGCCGTCGGTAAGCAGCACGAGCAGCGTCGGCTTGGTCTTGTTCCTCGCCAGAAGCTTGACTGCGTCCACAATGCCTGCCGCAAGAGGCGTGAGCCCGGCAGGCCTCACCGTGGCTAGCCCCATTTCGAGTGCTTTCGCAGAGCGGGCCCTGATCACGTGATGGGTGACGTGGCGGTCCTGAAAAGTGAGGACGCTGACCCGGTCACGACAGGTGAGGAACAGGTAGCGCGCCAGGTGCTTGGCAGCCTGTATCCGTTTCCCAGCCATGCTGGCACTTGCGTCGATCAACAGGCAAACATCAACCCGGGGCCGGCTCCTCACCAACTCGACCCTGACGTCCTGCCATTCGAACCCGGTCCTCCGCCCCTCGGTTGCGCACCTCCCTGCCCACGCACATACGGTCTCCGCCACGGCGATGCTGCCCTGCCCAAAGGCTTCGGATGCAGGCAGGGTAAGTCTGGTTGCGACCAGCCCCGTCCCAGCTACACGCCCTGAAGAAAAGTCTGTTCGTTCGATCGGGACTATACTGGGCCTCGCGGCCCGCCGGATCAGCTTCCGAAGCTCCGTCTCCACTTCCCGCGCGAATTTCCTGAGAAACTCCCGAATTCTCTTGCCTTTCTCCGTTATCTCGAGTGACGGGCCTTCTCCGTTCACCACATCTAGCGCCCTTAGCTTCGCGAGCATCGATTCAGCGTCCCCGAACTCGCGCTCGAGATGGGCGTATGGGCTTTCACGCCGGTTGGACGATGCCACGCAGTCGAGAAACGCCTGGAAGCTTGAGACAGATCCGAAATCCTGGCAAGCATCGATCACTTCTTTCATCTCGCTCGAGCGGTTGGGATTTCCGTCTCCCTCTCCGTCTGCTCGAAGAAGCGAATCTGTCTGTGCTGTGTAAGGCGACAGGTCGATACTCTGTCCGCCCGTGGACCGGTCATTGTGCACCCGATCGACCCGCCGGAGCTCCACTCCATGAGAGACGATCACCCTCTCAGTCTCGCGGACAATGTAGTAGACTGCGCCCAGGGTGTCCCGGCCAAGCATGGCCGCCACGTGCACGTGCCCTCTGTGTGCAAGCCTAAGAGACGCCTTACACCCAAACCGGAGGGACCCAGTGACCCTTCCTCCACCCGTAGCAGTCTGGACGTCGATCAGATCCGCGAGTCCACGGCACGATGCCCCAGAGTCTCTCGCATACTCGTCCACAGCCCGACGGATTCCCGCCGCGACTCGATGGTGGTCTATGTCTGCCAGGGCGTGGAAGATATCCAGGTGGATCACCTCGTCCCGTCCCGGCCGGCCGTAGAAGACCTTCCCCGCGTCCGCTGAGCATTTCACTTTCACTTCACTGGGATTTGCAGGGTCGATCACGTGGACCCTTCGGCTTGCCACGGTAGTCTCGCCTACTCTCGCTCCCGCCCCGTCGGCAAAGAGATCCCCAAGGTCCCGTGCGAATGCCAGTAGCGCATCGAACCTCAAGAGAGTTCGTCCTCCCCGAACACGACCTTCGGCCCCAGCTCGGTGATGGCCTTGGCTGGGTCCGGGGGACACACCTCTCCGACACTGTGCTCGCTCGGGGCACGAAACCCGGCAGCATTGCCTCGAACGCACGTTCCAGCAGCTCCGCCCGTTCCACCCTGCCTCCCGTCGTGCGTGGGCCCATCGGATTGCTCCGATTTCATGCGCTCCAGAAGCTTATGAAGAACCCCGCGGAGCCCGGGTCCGCCCGCGGCTGAGGTCTCCCCGTCACCCCTCGGACCGAACCCATCGTTGCCTCCCGGCAGCCCAGTTTGCCCTACTGCTGCAGCAGGTTTCGCATGCGCAGGCTTATCCTCCACCCCGTCCAGGTACTTGAGGATGTTCGCGAGAGTCGCTACTTCCACCCTGTGTCTTAGGACCATCGGCACTACCGCACGTATGTCGGAGATCGTCACGACGGGCCGGCCCATCAAGGCTGCCCTGCACCTTGAGGCAGTGCGCAGAGATTCCATCGCACGAATGCTCTCTATGTCGAAGTCGATGTAGAGGGTGGCAAGCAACTCCAGAAGATCGTTCGGGTAGTGGACTCTCGCCAAGGAACCGGCCGCCTGAATGAATCTCGCCGGCCAGCCTGACTCGGCATTCTCCCTGGCACAGTTGTCTGCTCCGACTAGCGTCCCGGACTCGAACTCTTCCATCTCGAGAATCCTGCGTATGTGGGACGCTTCAGTGGAGCGCCCAGTCTCCACTGTAAGGTCGAACCTGTCCGACAGCTGCCTCCTGACATCCTCGAGCGGTCCCGGGTCTTCGTCCGGGTTAGATGCAGACCAAACAGATATCTCCACCGGCAGTACCACAGTCCTGAGGCCAGACTCCTCGATCTGGATCCGGCCTGGCTTTGTGCCCATTACGTCCAGGAGCACATCAGTGAGTTCCGGAGAGGTATCTGCGAGCCTGTTTATCTCGTCCACGAAGAGGATCCCTCTGTGTGCACGGGGAATGGAGCCCAGAAGGAGCGCGGCAGAAGGATGGTCCCGATCCGTCACCCGGGCAAGGTCGATGCTGCCCACAACAGTGCCGAGCTTCGCTGAGTGCGATATCTCCAGGAACGGCATGGGGATGCGTTCTGTGCCGATTTCGCGAATTCGAGCCAGCGGGAGGTCCTTGTGGTCCGGGCAGTGGGGCGCCCACGGCCTGCAGTTGAACTCACACCCCGCGATCCGTTCGATCGGCGGAAGGATCCCTGCCGCCGCCCTCATGATCGTGGTCTTGCCCGTGCCCCGGACGCCCTCAGCATGAATGTGGACTGGGCGGCCGGCAGCAGCGGCCGTGATGGAGATTTCAACAGCAGTGAAGAGCGACGCATTGCCCTCATGCCTGATGAGGCTTCCGTAGGAACGCAAGACAAACCCCTCCGCGTCGGTGCTCGTGTCCCGAGTAGTATTGCACCGCGCGGAGGGTTTGATTCCCGGTCCCTACTTCTTGGGTACCATAGCTGCTGCTCTTTCCCGTTTTCTGTCCCAGATCTTCCACTCGTACCATATGGGGCTCGCAATGAAGATGGACGAGTAGGTTCCAGACGCGATCCCTACGAGAAGCGCGAGAGTGAAGTCGCGTATGGTCGGCGCCCCGAAGATCAGGAGCGCGATGACGGCAATCAGGGTTGTCCCTGCTGTGTTGATCGACCTGAGCAAGGTTTCATTGATGCTCCGGTCCACAAGCGAGCCGAGATCCTCTTTCCTCACCCTGAGGTTTTCACGAATCCTGTCAAACACGATGATCGTATCGTTTATCGAGTATCCAACAACCGTCAGAAGTGCCGCCACAAAAGCACTGTTCACCTCAACCCGGGTTAGCGCGAAGAAACCAAGCGTTATCAGCACGTCATGAACGAGCGCGAGAAGACCGGCCACCCCGAA
>JANLFS010000104.1:0-2976 GCA_024655925.1 Bacillota bacterium
CCCTGGAGAAGCTCACACTACGCGCCCCGTTTGACGGGACCGTGCTCTCCAGGGCGTCCCTGACGTCGGCGAGAGCTTTCTCCGCCCGCCTGACCTCTATCTGCACCTGCAGTTCCCGGTCCCTTGCACTCGCCGCCGCGCTCTTCTCGTTCTCGATAGCGGCGGCCAGGTTGAGCTCGGCCTGCTTGAGTTGGGCCTCGGCCGACTTGAGCTCGTCTTCTTTCGGTCCGGCGAGAAGCGACTCCACCTTGCTCCGGGCTGTGGTTACTTGATCCTCGGCGTTCCGGTATTTCACCCTTTGGTTCTCGAGATCCACTCGGGACACACCGTGCACGGCGTACAGGGCTTCGTACCGCGCTAGATCATCGGCTGCGGTGTCCCTTGCGCGGATGGCCTGGTCAAGAGAGATCATGGCCTGCTCCAGGGTGGCTGCATCGGGACCCGCCAGCAACTGATCCAGCCTGTTCTTGGCGGCCGCATAGTCTGCCCGAGCTTTTTCCAGCTGCACCTTGGCTTGCTCGGGGGAGGTCCGGCTGTCCCGCTGCGCGGCCTCAAGCTTGATCCTAGCTGCTTCCAGACTGTCCTCCGCGTCGTGGAGAGCCCTCAGAAGCTCGTCCGACTCGAGCCTGGCCAGCACGTCGCCACGTTTGACTGTCACCCCCGGACTCACGGACAGTTCCACCACCTTGGCCGGGTAGGTCGAGTAAAGGGATTCCTTCTGAGTGGATTGGAGCGTGCCGGATACGTCGACACTTGCGGACAGTGTCCCACGTGCAACCACGTAAGTTTTCGGGGCTTCCGCCCCCGAGGAGGTCTTCCCGGCCTGATTGTCGCGGCGGGTATAAGCCCTTGCCAGGACGGCTACAGTGACCGCTACAAGAACCGCTGCTATCAGAAACATCATGCGACGCCTAGTCATCCGCGTTCCTCCCGTTCCGAAGGTCGAGACACCCCGCCGCGAGCAAGAGCGAAAGGGCGGAGTACTGGCAGTCGTACTGTGCTTTCATCAGGTTCGCCTCTGCACGCAGACGGGCCACGCGGCTTCGTGCGACGTCGAGTTCGGTCGCATGGCCACCCGAGAACCGCTCGACAGTGTTATCGAACCTGACCGTCTCTAGCTCGTACTCTGCCTGTCTCATCCCAAGCTGAACCTGCTTTAGTTCCAGAGTCATGCTCAGATCCAACACTCGACGGGCAATGTCCAGGCGGGTGTCCTCGAGAGCCTTCCGAGCAGACGCTACACTCCGTTCCGCAATCTGCCTATCCAGGTCTTCCCTGGACTTCTGTGGCAGGACGGGCAGATTCCTGGAGAAGGTTATGGAGGAAGTCCATGATCCGTCGAGTTTCTGACTCACGCTGCCTGAGAAGGTGCCAGCTGCACTCGGGTCACGGGATACTTCGACTCCGTACTCCCACGAGAAGCCTTGGCTCTGGTATCCCACGAACGGTGCGATGGTCCAACTGTCTGGAGCCAGGAGGGAGTCCAGTTTGGTCTGCGCAGATTCGAGCGCCAGTGCCTTCATGCCTACCTCAGGCCGGGTCGTCAGGGCGCGCTCGGTGAGGCGCGCCGAGTCGTATTTGTCGAGCAGGAGTTGTGGAGGAACCAGGGTTACCGTGCCAGATCCAACGGGATCGAGCCCAAGGCGTGCAAACAACCCCTCCCGGTCGGCGGATAGCCGGGACTGGGCCTGGCTCACAGCCACTTCCGCTGCCCTTACCTTTTTCTCGGCAAGCTCGCGCTCAAGCGGGAGAGCCCGCCCGACGCCAGCTTCTTGCTCTATCCGTGCGAGTTCCATGTTCTCAAGCGCGAGCTCCGCCAGAGCAACCTTCTGATCCCACTCAGCCTTCAGAAGCTCGAAGAACGCTTTGAGTGCGGCATCCGCTTCTGTAAGCTGGACGAGAAACAGGTTGAGCTCCTTCTGCCGGACCACCTTCTCCTTTTCCTCGATGGCCGCGTATGGCTCGGCCAATGTAGGTCTTGGGAGCTGGATGGAGGTGGACAGGCGCATGCCATAAGCGAACTCGGTTTCCGCGTCAGGCGCTGACTTCTTCAACGTCAGAGGGTTGAGGCTTAGCGCCACGGAGTAGCCTGGGGCCAGGGGTTTGGTGACGTCCACTCTCGTTGAGAAGTCCCACGTGACATCGTCCAGGCCGCCGGCCTCACTCTCCACACGCCAGGGCCTTGACCGGTCTGATGATACCGTGGCGGTGAGCCCCAACCCTGCGCGTTCGATCTCCAGGGCAATCTGCGCTTCTTGGAGGTCCCTTTCGGCCTCAACCACGGCAGGCGAGGCAGTTGCTGCAAGCTCTGCAACATCGAGAAATGAGAGACTTGAGGCGAGAGAAGCGCTGGGTGCGGGGGCGGCAGATGAACTCCCGCCCGACCAGGTGCAGAACATGATGAATGAGCATAACCATGCGACCCAGGCCAACCTGTTAGTTCTCATCGTCCCGCCCTCTCTCTGTCAGATCCCGATGTAGTTGCGGAACTCCTGCTGCTTGTCTCTGAGCCTGAATTGCGCGTCCAGAAGGTTCTGCTCAGCGGTCCCAAGGGAGTTCTCCGATTGTAGCAGGTCTATCAGGGTGATCATGCCCTTCTCGTATCTTACTCTCGCCACTTCAGTCTGCTGCCTCGTGGCCTCCAAGGAGAGAGAGGCCTGCTCCACGTCGCTTGAAATGGCAGCCAAGTCGGCCAGGTACTGCATAACCTGGACCACGGCACGATCGCGCTCGGTCTTCAGCGCAAGCTCCGCCCGCTCGACGGCGATCTCAAGCTTACGCCTCTCGACAGGAGCAGTGAACTGCGTGGCATTGAGCTTCAGGTCCAGCAACGCTGACTCCAGCTGATCCTGGGCCGTCTTCACCTTGGAGTTCCCCGCTAGTGCGCGCTCGATGACCGCATTCTCGTCGTAGGTCTCGCGCTCGAGCACGAAATCTTGAGCCGCAAGGGTGAAGGGGGCCTTGATGTCTTTTTCG
>JANLFS010000104.1:2986-7125 GCA_024655925.1 Bacillota bacterium
TAGATAGGCCAGGAAGTTCATCTTGCCGACGGTCACCGATACCAGGCTCGAGGCGAGGGCTTTCTCAGCGGCTAGCAATGCCCTCTCCGCGTCGAGCAGGGAGACCGCGCTCTCCATACCGAGGTCGACCTTGAGTTTGACTATTGTCAAGTTGTCTTGGCTCTGCTTGAGCTTGCTCTGGTTTAGCTCCACCGTCTTCAATGCTTTCAGCAGGTCGAAGAAACGGCGCTCAGTTTCCTGCCTGACTTGGGTTTCGAGGTCCTTGAGGCTCTGCTCCGCCCGGTCGAGGGCGAGCTTTCTCTGGCGAAGGATAGAAGGGTTCGGAGAGATCATCTGGTCTAATTGAGCCTTCTCGTAGTCCATTCTGGCAAGTTCCAGGTCCCATCTTGCCGACGCAAGATCTGCGTTGAGCTTGAGCGCCTGTTCAATAGATGTTGCCAGATCGAGCACTCGCTCGACGGGCACTTGAGCCCAGGCATTGGATGCTGTGACCACAACCAAGAATACGGCGGCCAACACTGCGGGAAAAAGGGTCTTAGACTTGAGCAGGTGTCTCATTCCATCGGTCCTCCCAAACGTCTGTGATGGGTCTCGCCCCGCGGCTCTCAGACCTGAGGTTGACTGGCATGGGGCCTAATAGTATAGATGTATGCTGAGCCCAAAAAGTTCATGGTTTGTACTTATTTCCATTGAGTGAGCAGCGAATCCTCTGGGTGTCAGTGATTACCGCGCTGGCCGAAGAGACCAGTACTCCTGGGCCGCGGGTCCCGTTCGGGGAAGATTCCTTGTGCTGAGCCAGATAACAGTGGAGGAATGGGCGGTGGGAAAGCAGAACTGCCGAATGGGCAGGCTGAGCCCTCGGGAAGTGTGGAGCAGATGTGGACCCCGGCCCGGTGGCGCGCCCGCTGCAAATGGTGCGAGGAGGACGATCATCTGTGGCAATAACCAAGAGGCGCTATGTAATCCTCTCGATCCTGGCAGTCATTGTCTTCTCCTGCGGTGCACGCGCTACCGTGGCACGGGGGGCTCCTGTGGTGACGACCGGTCTCGGCTTCGTCGAACACACTGACAGCGAAATGAGATTCAAGCTCCTTCTCCCGAAGGATTGGGTGTATGTGCCGGAGCAGTCCCTCGAGGGGTCGTGGGTATTCTTCGGCCCGAACGACCAGGACCTGGCGTACGTTGAGATCTACGAGGTCCCGGAATTCTTCACGGATTCTCTGGATGTTTCTGCGGCTCTGCTCGAGCGCTATGAAGAGGATCTGCACGGCTTCAGGCTCATTGCAGGCCCGGAGGCCGTGCGCCTCGGGGGAAGCGACGGTGCAGTATCAGTCTACTCCTTTGTCACCTCGAGCGGGGAGGCCATCACTGCGGCCGAGGTGACCATACTTGTGGGCCCAGACGCCTACACCCTCACAATACAGGATTCCACCGAGGAGTTCTTACTCAGGCTGGGCGCGTACGAGACTACGGCCTCTTCGTTTGTGGTTCTGCCTGCAGAAGGGGGCTTTCTCCGGAGCCTGAACCCGCGCCCGGATCCCGATGGCGCGAGCACTCAGCAGCGAACGTGCTGGCACTCTACATGCTGTTCGCGGAGGATATATGCTCCCCTATCGCGAAGACTATGTTCTGAACCAGAACAGGGGACCTTGAACACATTCCGGCTCGCTCCGGGCGTGGACGTTGTCCCCACGCGTGTGGGGGTGAACCGGCAGGCGCCCTCAACCTCATCTTCGACCGGCTAAGCATGGAGTCCAGGTTGATCCACTTCACGGAACCCTGCGACATCTCAGGCCAGAGAGAGGATGTGTGGTATGATTCGCGTAAGTGTGTTCCAGCTGAGGGGACACTCGCTATCCGAGATGGATGTGACAGAAAACGAGATAGAGGCGGCTCTTGCTGACTTGGAGAAGTTCCCCTGCGATCTGGCGGTATTCCCAGAATGTGCTTTTCCCGCCTACTATCTTGCACACTGGAACGATGATGCGGCCGAACGAAGCGAGCGGATGAAAAGCCGTGTAGCCCGTGCAGCCCGGGCGGCACGCAGCTACATGGTGTTTGGCGTCCCCGAGCTGGCCGGGCCAGCAATCTCTGGGCGGGGGCGGCATGGCTACGGCGGCCCGCGCCTGTACAACTCGGTGTTCGTCTGGGGACCCCAGGGCGAGCTGGTGACCAGGTGCCGCAAGCATTTTCTCTGGCATTTCGATTCGATATGGTTCGACCCGGGACAGGAGTTCGCTTCATTCGACGCACCGTGGGGGAAGGTTGGTTTGATAGTCTGCGCGGACGGGAGGGTGCCCGAAGTCACGCGGATGCTGGCCACGAGGGGATGCACTCTGATCGCCAACGCCACGAACTGGGTCACATCCGGGCGCAATCCAACCATGCTGTCGAATCCCCAGGCAGAGTACCTCATGAGCGTCCGTGCTGCTGAGAATGGGGTGTGGATCGCGGCCGCAAACAAAGTGGGCCGGGAAGAGGATCTTCTTGTCTTCTGCGGGCGGTCGATGGTGGTCTCTCCCGATGGAGAGATCGTCGTGGAAGCCAGACCGGATGAGCCCGCTCGGTTGGACTACACTATACTGTCCGACCATGGCGGCACCCTGGCTACGCCAGCTTCACACAGGCTCAGCCTTCGGCGTCCCGAACTATATGTCCGCCTCACTTCTGAGACCCCCTCCCAACGTATGGTCGCCCCATCACAGCGCGCGATGGAGCGGGAACCCGGTTCAGCGAAGTCAACGCCGTACGTCGCCGTGGTGCAGAGAATGCGCGGAATAGGGGATATGGATCCGCAGATGCTTCCCTCAGAACTTGCGGACGTCTCCCGCAAGCTTCAGGTGCTCGGTGCGGACATCGCAGTGTTCTCGCTGTCAAATGCGGCCCGCCCTCCTGCAGCCCCCGTAATTGGAGAAACGGACTTGGACGGACTTGTGAGAGAGTCGTTCACCGGCAGCGGCATCCTCCTGATGATCCCCTGGGTGGAACAGACTTCTGGCGGACTGCGTTACGTCATGCTCGGGTACCGTGACGGGCAGAAAACCTTCCGACACATGTGCCTGCACGGCGAAGGCAGCGCCGGGGCGGGAGAGACACGGACTGCGGGTGATCCCGTTTCTGCGCATGGCATTGAGTGCGTCGATACTGATTTCGGCCCGGTCGGGATCATGCTGGATATTGAGGGAATGGTGCCGGAGGTGGCCCGGGCACTTGCGCTTTCGGGGGCGCGCCTCATCGTGTGGGCTGCAGACGGCAGGGTCGCAAAGCATAGGGAGATCGCCCGGGCCCGGGCGATGGAGAACCGTGTGTTCGTCGTGTGCGCGAACGGAGCGGCTGGCACCGGAAAACCCGGCGCTGAACTGGGCGCGCTGCCCCATCTCCCATCCCGGCCTACGAGGGGGGAGAGCTTGATCTGTGACCCGGATGGCCGGATCATTGCCGAGGCCTTCAGCGACACGGATCAGATTGTCGGAGCCTTCGCCGATCTTCCAGCCACGTCCCGCAAGCAGATCGTGCCAGGAACCGATGCGTTTGCCGGAAGAATGCCCCGGCTCTACCGCGAACTCACCTCCGAGTGATGCACTATCACTCTCCATCACAGGCCGGGCCTCTTCGTTGTGAGGCCCGGCCGGGGCCTCGCGGTGGCGACTGCTACGCCTGTTCCGGCTTGGCGGCCGCAAGACCGCTCTGGGTACGATCGGACTTCTGCGCCCCCAAGTACGCCTCCTGGACCAAGGGGTTCTCCAGAAGCTCCTGGCCCGTTCCCTCCATCACGACTCTGCCGTTCTGCAGCACATATCCCCTGTGTGCAATCTCCAGGGACTTCCGGGCATTCTGCTCGACGAGGAGGACGGTGACGCCCTGCGCGTTGATCTCGCTGATGAGGTGTAGCACAACCGTGGTGAGTATGGGGGAAAGACCGAGGGACGGTTCGTCGACGAGCAGCACGGAAGGCTCGCTCATGAGGCCGCGCCCGAGCGCAAGCATCTGCCGCTCACCGCCACTCAACGTGCCTGCGTACTGCCTGGCCCTCTCTGCCAGCCGTGGAAAGAGGCCGTAGACCCGGTCGATGTTCTTCTGTATGCGCGTCTTGTCCCACTTCAGATAGGCCCCGGCGAGTAGGTTCTCGTACACTGTGA
>JANLFS010000104.1:7135-10094 GCA_024655925.1 Bacillota bacterium
TTCGAGAAGATCTGCCTGCCCTCGGGAACCTGGACGATCCCACGTTGGACAACCTCAGGAGGGCATTTCGGGAGCCTATCGCCCTTCCAGGTGATGTCACCCGTGTAGTTCACCAGGCCGGAGATGGCGTTCAGCAATGTGCTCTTGCCTGCTCCGTTGGCGCCGATCAGAGTGACCACGGTCCCGTGGTCAATCCTGAGGCTCACATCCCGAAGCGCCCGCACCGCACCGTAGCTCACGGAAACGTTCTTGATCTCAAGCACCGTTGTCAGTCCTCCCCCAGGTAACACTTGAGGACCTCGTCATTGCACCTGATCTCGTCCCA
Organism: Bacillota bacterium; assembly: GCA_024655925.1. Classification (NCBI taxonomy): domain Bacteria; kingdom Bacillati; phylum Bacillota; species Bacillota bacterium. The sequence goes on from JANLFS010000104.1 coordinate 7,461, forward strand.
GGTACCTTCGGCCAGTTTGCGGCCGAAGTTCATCACAACCACTCGGTCCGAGATGTCGCTTATGAACTCCATGGTGTGTTCTATGACGATAATGGACAGGTCGAACTTCTCCCTCGCGGTCTCGACCAAGTCCTTCAGCTCATGAGTTTCCTCGGAGTTCAACCCGGCCGCCGGCTCATCCAGCAGCAATATGGATGGCCTGGTGACAAGGGCTTTCACGATCTCGAGCAACTTCTGTCGCCCGTAGGGCAGCGACTGTGCCTCGACGTGAGCCTCCCCTTCCAGCCCGAACATCCTCAGAGTATCCATGCACGCTTCCTCCACCTCTGCCTCGATGCGAGGTGCGCGCCCTGTGCGGAGCAGTCCTTCAGCCACGGAGTAGCAGGCCCTCAGGTGGCAGGCGGCCTTGACATTCGAGAGGACCGAGAGTCCCCGGAACAGGTGAATCTCCTGGAAGGTCCGGGATATCCCCAGGTCTGCAACGCGGTAGGGGGGCAAGCCGACGAGGCTCGCGTTGCCCATAATGATGTCCCCCGAATCGGGCGCAGTCACCTTGCTTATCATGTTGAGCACGGTGGTCTTCCCGGCGCCGTTCGGCCCTATCAGCCCGACCACTTCGCCCTTCTTCAAATCCATGGAGAAGCTGTCCACAGCTCGGACGCCTCCAAAGGACTTGCTGATGTCCTTCACCGCGAGGACAGTCTGAGCTCCCTTATCCACGCTGTGAGCGGCCGTTGCTGCCACTTGAGGGCACCTCCTTGCGCGCGCCTCCGAGTCCCAGCACGGTTTTCGCCCATGCCACGCTGAACTCCCAGGACCCGAAGACACCGGTTGGCCTGAACAGGATGACGATGAGGATAATGAGACAGTAGATGATGACCCGGAACTCCGCCGCAGTGCGAAGGAACTCCATCAGGAGCGCGAGAGACACGGCGCCGAGAAGGACACCGGTCTGGCTGAACAGACCTCCGAAGAAGACCATGATGAGGTATTCGGAGGATGAGACTATCCCGAACATGTCAGGGGAGAGGTAGCCAAGATAGAACGCGAACAACGCCCCTCCCAGCCCTGCGAGAGCTGCCCCAAGTGTGAATGCGATCTGCTTGGCTGCAAAGGCATTGACTCCATAGACTTGAGCTGCCGTCTCATCGGTGCGCACAGACACGCACGCCCGGCCGTACCGTGACAGCTTGAAGTTCCTGACGATCCAGACCACGACGGCGGCAACCACAAGAACGTGCCAGAGCCTGGTAATGTTGGGTACGCCTATGAGTCCGATCGCCCCTCCAGACCAGGATGACACATTGAGCACGGACTCGACGCCGTACCCGAACGCTATCGTGGCCAGCGAGAAGTAGGTCTTCCTCAACCTCAGGCTGGGAGCTCCCACGACCAAGCTGGCCGCAATCGCCACTAGGACTCCGACGATCGTCGCGGGGACGAACCCAAGATGCCACCTGAGATTGGCGATTCCCGCCGAATAGGCCCCTACTGCCACGAACGCTGCCTGCCCCAGCGAGAAGAGGCCGGTGAGACCCGTCAGGACGTAGACGCCCTGGGTGACTATGACCGTTATGCCTGTGAGTATCAGTACGCCTTCCAGGAATGACATGTCGCAACACCGGCCCCTCTAGATTTTCTCTTCCGTCGTCTTTCCGCTCAGGCCCTGGGGCCGCACGAGCAGAATGACGACAAGGAACGCGAAAGTAATCGCGGGGCTGACCGCCGAGCTTATATACGCCGACACGAACGTCTCGAGAAGCCCGATGAGAAGGCCGCCAAGAACAGCGCCGGCCAGACTGCCGAGCCCGCCCGCGACACAGGCAAAGAGTGCGGTGAACACGAATGTCCCGATGTAGGGATAGACCGCGTACTTGACGCCGAGCATGGCCCCGCCTATCCCGGCGAGCAGGCCTGAGACGAAGAAAACTCCCCCTATTATGGTGTCAATGTTCATCCCCATGAGCTGAGCTGCTCTTGAGTTGAAGGATGCGGCCCTGACTGCCAGCCCGAACCTGGTCCGGAACAACACCCAGCTCAAGGCGGCGAGGAACCCGACGGACACCAGGAGCATGCCTGCGTCTATCTTCGGTATCATGATGTTCATGAAGTTGAACGTTCCAGAGAGAAACGCCCTCGGATAAGAGACGATGTTCCCTCTCGCAACGTACACCAGGATGGCGGTGACCAGGTTGAATATCGTTAGGGACGCGATGAAGAAGTAGAGCGCGCCTTGGCCTCGCTTGCGCAGAATCCTCAAGGTGAGACGCTCCACCAGGACTGCCGCGACGCCTGTCATCACGACCGAGCAGACGATGGCGAGCGGGATGGGGGCCTTGAAGTACAGCGCAATCCAGTAGGAGAAGTACGCCCCAAGTGCGATCATTGCCCCATGCGAGAAATTGGCTATGCCGAGTATGTTGTAGACCAGGGAGAACCCGACAGCCAGAAGGGCGTACATCGAGCCGACCGACAGTCCGTTTACCACCTGTTGCAGGAACACTGCCCGCACTCCCCCGTACCTGCTCCCGCAGAATCCCCAAGGGGCGGGGCGGTCCCTCACCGCCCCGCCGTGGGTCTCTCCAGGGAGTCCGTTGTTGGTTGCGAAGGCTGCGGGTGCCGCGCCATAGGGAC
>JANLFS010000105.1:0-4693 GCA_024655925.1 Bacillota bacterium
GTCGAGATATTCTGGCGCAGCTCATGTTCAGCACTGGCCGGGAGTTCATGCTGGGAATGCTGTCGGCCCTGGTAAGTGTGGTTGTGGGCACGATTGTGGGGTGTGTGGCGGCTTACTACGGTGGGTTCACTGACACGTTCTTCATGCGGCTTGCCGACATATTGATGCTCTTCCCGCTTGTGCCGCTTTTCGTGGTTCTCGGGTCGATGGTCCGTTTCGGTATCATGCCGTTCGCACTTGTCCTTGGGATGGTGCAGGGGTTCGGCAGCATCACCATCATCCTGAAAGCCCAGGCCCTCCAGGTGGAAGTAAGGCCGTACATCGATGCGGCACGTGTGGCGGGGGGAAGTGGCTTCCACATCATCCGAGCCCACGTGATTCCCAATGTCTTGCCCCTTTCGTTCCTCTACATGATGTTCAACGTGACCTCCGCCATACCCTACGAGGCCACTCTCTCGTTCTTCGGGGTTCTGAACATCGACATGAGCTGGGGCATGATGATCCACACCGCTGAGGTCGCTGGGTACCTGTTTGACTTCGGTGCGCACTGGTGGCTGTGGCTGCCGTCGGGCGTCGCCATCACGGTGTTCTGCGCGGCCTTCTACATGGTCGGCCGGGGGCTCGACGAAGTCGTCAACCCGAGGCTCCGAAAGAGGTGACAGGCATGCAACCCCTTCTGAGCATTGAAGATTTCGCAATGCATTACCGGACGAGAGCCGGGTGGGTCCAGGCCGTGGACGGAGTAACCCTCACACTGGAGCGCGGGCAGTCTCTCGGCCTCGTGGGTGAGTCCGGGTGCGGCAAGACCTCCGTAGCGATGTCGATCATGAGGTTGTTGCCCTACAACGCAGAGGTCAAGCGTGGTCGCATCGTCTTCAACAACCGGGATGTGTACGCGATGCGCGAAGAAGAGGTGCGCCGTATGCGGTGGAAAGAGGTCTCCATGATATTTCAGGCCGCGATGAACGCGCTCAACCCCGTATACACCGTCGGAAACCAGATAGTCGAGGCGATAGTGACTCATGAACCTGAGACCACCGAGACTCAGGCGCGTGATCGGGTCGCAGAGCTTTTCGACTTGGTCGGTATTCCCCGTGACCGGATGGACCACTACGCCCACGAATACAGCGGGGGCATGAGGCAGAGGGCGGTAATAGCCATGGCTCTAGCCTGCAACCCAAGCCTGATCATCGCAGACGAGCCCACCACTGCTCTGGATGTAATTGTCCAAGACAAGATCCTCAGGGAAATGAAAGAGATCAGGCGCAGGATCAACATGAGTATGATCTACATCTCCCACGATGTGTCGGTAATTGCGGAGGTTAGCGATGTGGTGGGGGTGATGTACGCCGGCCGGCTTGCGGAGTGGGGCCCTGCGGATGACGTCTTCAAACAACCCCGCCACCCGTACACTTTCGGTTTGATGATGGCCTACCCCAGCATCCTCGGGGACAAACACGAGCTGGCGACGATCCCTGGCGAACCTCCCAATCTCGTGGCCCCACCCCCGGGGTGCAGGTTCAACCCCAGGTGTGACTGGGCGATCGACGAGTGCCGGGAGACCGATCCCCCTCTTCGGCAGGTCGAGACCGGCCATTTCATCGCATGTCACAACCCTGTGGAGGCCCCGGTCTCTGGAGGTGAGCGCAATGGCGGTTCCTGCAACTGAATCAGCAGCGGATGCCATCCTTCGGGTCGAGGACCTCAAGAAGTACTACAAAGTAGGCAGAGGCATGTTCCGCAAGCGGTTCCCGATGCTCCACTCAGTTGACGGGATCAGCTTCGACGTCCGCCGAGGCGAAGTCCTGGGGCTTGTGGGCGAGTCCGGGTGCGGCAAGACAACCGCTGGAAGGATGATCGTCCGGCTCACCGAGCCAACTGGAGGCCGAATACTTCTGGATGGGGCGGACGTCTCGGACTTGTCTCACGCCGAGTCAAGGCGGTTCCGCCAGAAGGTGCAGATGGTCTTCCAGGATCCATATGAGTCGCTGGACCCCAGGATGACCATTTTCGACATCGTCGCAGAGCCACTGAACGTGGCGTGCATCGGGAGTCTCGACGAGCGCGAGGAGCGGGTGGCACAGATGCTCAACCTCGTTGGCATCACGCCGCCGGCAACGTTCCTGTTTCGGTTCCCGCACGAGCTGTCAGGCGGGCAACGCCAGCGGGTCGCAATAGCCCGCGCCCTGGTAGTGAACCCGTCCTTCGTGGTCGCGGACGAACCCACATCCATGCTGGATGTTTCGATACGGACCGGGGTCATGAAGCTGATGGCCAAGCTCAGGGAGGACCTGGGTATAAGCTACCTGTACATCACCCACGACCTCGCTGTGGCGAGGTATCTGTGTCACCGGATCGCCGTGATGTATCTCGGCAAGATTGTGGAGATGGGCCCAGCCGAAAGGATCATCAAGCACCCGGTGCACCCTTACACCAAAGCCCTGATCTCTGCCGCGCCCGTGCCCGACCCGGCTGTCCGGCGGCCTGTTCCGAACATCAGAGGGGGAGTTGGGAGACCCATCGACCCATTTCCTAGGTGCAGGTTCTACGATCGGTGTCCCACGGCGGCTAAGGCGTGCGGAGAGAGTGACCACCCTAAACTCGAGGAACTGGAGCCTGGACACTACGTCGCGTGTCACATCACTCCCATCATCGGCGGTCGATGAGACCGCCATCATGAGAGCGTCTTTCTGCTCCTTTCGCGCTCCACAGACGCATGCAATTGACTTCCATGAAGGAATATGGGTGTCATGTGTCGAATTGGAAACATCGGCATGTTTGCAGGCCATAAATGGCACACTGCCTGACAGACCTGCCGGACGGGGGCGAGGTGATTGGCGGCATACACTGGGAGGACGCAGCCCGTCAGTCTGTAAAGGTAGGGAAGTGTGGAGGTCAACGATTTAGACAGAAGGAGGTATGCCTGATGCTCAAGAGAGCCCGCCTGGCCCTGGCGCTTATTCTGGTTGTGACGCTGGCTTTCGGGGCCAGTATCACCCAGGCCCAGAGCCCCAGCTATGATATGTGGGGCCCCAAGGTCGACGAGATCATCATGCCCATCATCAAAGATCAGGAGGCGCAGAGGATAGCATTCGAGCGGGGCGATAGTGTCGTCCTGCCCGGCCTGACCAGGCCCGTGGACATCGACTGGGTGAAGACGATGCCCAACGCAGACGTCACTATGACCCTCGGGTTCCACATGTTCTACCTGTGCTTCAACATGCGGACCAACCCACTTGACGCTGAAGTCGTCCGACAGGCAGTGGCCCACTGCGTTGATAGGGACAACATCATCCGTACGCTCTTCAAGGGCTACATGCTGCCGATGACCAGCTTCGTTCCGAGGGTTTCGCCTTTCTACAAGGACGACGTCCCGACCTTCCCATACAGCCACGCGAAGGCCGCGGAGATTCTCGACAAGGCTGGCTACAAGCTTGATCCTGTCACCAAAGTGCGCATCGATCCCACCACCGGCAAGCCTATGAGAGAAGTCAAGATCCTCACCCCGACCTATGAGGTTGCGGCGACCTCTGCGGAGATCGGCAAGATCATCGCCGAGTCCTGTCAGGCTGTGGGACTGCCCGTCAAGCCCGAGCCGATGGACTTCCCGGTCATGCTCGACAAGCTGGATCGGGCGGAGTTCGACATGTATGTTTTGGCGTGGTCGCTCTCCAAGCTCCCGACGTCTCTCTACAACTTCTTCCATTCATCAAACGATGTCGAGGCGGGGTATAACAGGCCTGGCATCCGCATGCCGGCGCTGGACCAGGCGCTTGAGCAGCTTATGTATGCACCGGACCTGGCGACTGCGAGGGCCGGGTCCGACAAGGCCCAAATGATTCTGGCAAAGGCCATGCCGTATGTGCCCCTTTACTCCAGGCCCTACATCGACGCATTCCGCAAAGATATCGTAGCCGGGTATGTTCCGATGAAAGGCTTCGGAGCTGCTCAGGCCCGCAATCTCTGGACCTCTCTGAACATCCGGCGCACTGCGGGACCTGGTGGCACCATCCGGTGGCTGCTTCCAGAGGAACCTAAGAACTTCAACCTGTGCACCGCGAGCAGCGCATACGCATGGGAGGTCCTCTACAGAGTCTGGGGCAGCTTGGTCGAGAGCGATCCCGAGACCCTCGAGGACATCCCGTGGATGGCCAAGAAGTGGGATGTCGGTGTCTGGGAGCCTGAGCCCGGCAAAAAGGGGACTGTGATCACCTGGTACCTGCACGACGGGATCAAGTGGCAGGACGGCATGCCGTTCACCTCTGAGGACATCAAGTTCACAATCGAGTTCCTCAAGAGCAACAAGGTCCCGCGGTATCTCACCTATACCCAGGACATCGTGAAGGTGGAGACCCCAGACAAGCTCACCGCGAAAGTGTACTTCTCTAACGTGAGCTACTGGCATTTCTACGATGCAGACCTCTCCTTCCTGCCCAAGCACATCTGGAAGGACGTCAAGGACTACAAGACCTTCGAGCCCTGGAACGAGCCTCACCCGACAGTTCCCGGCCTTACCAAGGTCATAGGAACCGGCCCGTTCATCTTGAAGGAGTACAGGCCGGGCGAGTACGTCAGACTGGTTAAGAACCCGAATTACTGGCGGCTTACCAAGTGAAGGTAGAGTAGGCTGAGCTCCCGGAATCGGGGGATAGGCTCACGGCTCAGTGGACCGCCGCACCGGGGCATCGTCCCC
>JANLFS010000105.1:4703-9655 GCA_024655925.1 Bacillota bacterium
TTTCAGGGCCTATATACTGAGGCGTCTCTTCTACGCACTCATCGTCTTGTTTGTGATCCTTACGTTCAACTTCGCCATCTTCCGGCTCATGCCGGGGGATGCAACGAAGATGATCATCGACCCCAATTTCACTCCCGAAGCCAAAGCGGAACTGAGAAGGCAGTATGGCTTGGACGATCCCCCTTTGGTCCAGTACTGGAAGTACATCACTTCTCTCGCCAAGTTCGACATGGGGCTTTCCTTCTCGACCAGACGGTCGGTGGCTGGCGAGCTGATGGAGAGGCTTCCCAACACCATAGTGCTCTTTCTTGCCAGTTTCGTCCTCACGGCAACGGTGGGCATGGCGGTCGGGGTCTATGCAGCAGCCCGCCGAGGGACGTTCGTAGAGAGCTTCGTCACCGGGGCCGGGCTCTTTGCATACGCGGTCCCGGGGTTCTTCATCCAGTTGCTGCTTCTGATGCTGTTCGGGTACTACATTCCTATACTCCCCATACACGGGACCATAAGCGCACCCCCTCCCGATGGGCTATTCCTTCAACTGCTGGATAGGCTCCACCACCTCATTCTCCCGGCCGGCAGCCTCACGATAATCGGCTTCGGATCCTGGGCGCTCTACACCCGGAACACGATGCTCGAGGCCTTGGGGCAGGACTACATAGTCACGGCCCGCGCAAAGGGCCTGACCAGGCGGAGCATCCTTTACCGACACGCGCTCAGAAGCGTGCTGCCGCCCATCGTCACGCTGATCTTTATGTCCCTCCCAGGCATGGTCACCGGCGCCGTGATCACGGAGAGCATATTCTCGTGGCACGGGGTGGGGAAGTACCTTCTAGACGCGGTCCTCCAGCAAGACTACCCTGCCGCACAGGGGGCCTTCTACCTCATAGCCTTGGCGGTCATCATCTCCAACCTCCTGGCTGACATCGCGTACGGACTCGTCGACCCCAGAATCCGAGTAGGGGCAGGTGCTGCAAGATGAACAAGCGGGTGACAGCGGCCGGTTGGAGACAAGCCGGGACCAGGGGCAACGGCCCGGGGACCCCAGGTTTCTGGGCACAGTACAGACGGAAACCTTACGGGATGATCGGCCTCGGCATAGTGATTGTGTACATACTGGCGGCGATCTTCGCGCCGCTGCTTACGCCCTACAACCCGATGAAGGACTTCTACCTTGCAGACAGGATGGCCGCTCCTTCCTGGGCGGGCTCGGTGATGTCCAGGTTCCGCGGTGCGCCCCCGACCTTCAAACGAGTGATCGGGGCCAGAGACTGGCATGTGGAGGAGGAGACGGACGCCCGGCTTTCCGGAACGCAGATCGAAGGCGAGCATATGACCGTGGTCGAACTGACGCCTCCGGAAGACGACCCATTCGAGCAGGCGAGGTTGGTGAGCAGCTACGTCATTCACTATCCATACAACCCTCCGCAGACCTTCGACATAAAGTTCGAGTACTCGATCGAGGCTCCGGATGATGCATCGACACAGCTCCGGATCGAGTTTGAAGCTCCCGACGGAAGCCGGAGGAACCTGTGGCGGTCCAGCGCCTGGGGAAGCAGCGATGTTCGCGAGGTCACACTCGACGCGAGAGATCTCGACTTCAAGATGAACTTGGGAATGGGGCTGTTTGACGACCCCGCAACCGTGCTGTTCTCCAAGCAAGGCGACTACCGGCTAGTTTTCACTGCGAGCGCGACGGGGTCGGGCCCTGTTGCTGTGAGGATGAGCCCGATGACATTCGGGGTGCTTGGCCTGCTCCACGGGCCACTGGGGGCTGACCACATGGGCGCTGATCTGTGGGCACAGCTAGTCTACGGAGCACGTCTTGCATTGCTGATCGGGCTTTCGGCGGCGTTGATTGCGGTGGCCATAGGGACGAGCGTCGGGATCATCAGCGGGTATGTGGGCGGGGCTGTTGACGAGATCCTGATGAGAGTGGTGGATGTGCTGCTTGCCATTCCCACTTTGCCCATTCTGATAGTCCTCGGCGCGTTTCTGGGCAAAAGTGTGTGGAACATCGTCATCCTCGTGGCGGCGTTTGCGTGGATGGGTACAGCCAGGCTCGTCCGGTCTCAGACCCTCTCATTGAAGGAGCGGACTTTCGTTGAGGCGGCGAGGGCGGGGGGTGCTTCGGCCTTCTACATTATGACTTCGCACATTCTGCCGAACGTGCTGCCACTGGTATTCGCCGCGTTGGTGCTCAGGATCCCGGCAGCAATCCTGATGGAGGCTGCCTTGAGTTTCCTCGGGCTGGGCGATCCCAGTGTGCCCACGTGGGGGCGGATGCTTCAGAATGCAAGGAGTTTCGGGGCATTCACGACCCTTGCCTGGTGGTGGCTGATTCCCCCGGGGATATCGCTGACGTTTCTGAGTCTTGCGTTCGTGTTCATTGGAAACACGGTGAATGAGATCTTCAATCCGCGTTACAGGGAGAGATCGTGAGCATGGCCCTACTTGAAGTCAAGGACCTGAAGATGTACTACCGGACTCTCCGCGGAAATGTCCGTGCGGTCGACTCCGTGAGTTTCTCGCTTGACCGCGGCCGGGCGCTTGGGATCGCTGGGGAGTCCGGATGCGGGAAGTCAAGTATGGCCACGGCCGTCTTGAGACTCCTCCCGAGCAATGGAGCGATCATGGGAGGATCGGTCTTGGTAGACGGTCAGGACGTGCTCGCGATGTCGGAGGAGGCTTTCCGCAAGAGCATCCGGTGGAAGCGCGTGTCCATGGTGTTCCAAGGGGCCATGAACGCTCTCAATCCGGTCCATCGCGTCGGGGAGCAGATTGTCGAAGCGGTCATGGCTCACGAGGATATCTCGCGAGAGAAGGCTGTTAAGCGGGCGCATGAGCTTTTTGAGCTGGTGGGGATCAACCCGAAGCGCTACGGGGAGTACCCGCACGAATTCAGCGGGGGCATGAAACAGAGGGTAGTGATAGCGATGGCCCTCGCCTGTTATCCTGACCTAATCATCGCAGACGAGCCCACTACGGCTTTGGACGTGATGGTCCAGGCACAGGTCCTCCGGGCCATGGAGGAACTGAGGAAGAAACTGAACCTATCCATGATGCTCATAACCCACGACCTTGCAGTCATCGCACAGACGTGCGACGACGTGGCAATCATGTATGCCGGTAAGATCGTCGAGTGTGGGAGCGTCATGGATGTCTACCTCAAGCCGAGGCACCCCTACACGATAGGTCTCGTTCGGGCTTTCCCCGATATCGGGGCGGAGCGGTCCGCGGTCCGGTCGGTGCCGGGGTTCCCCCCGAATCTCCTATCCCCTCCTTCGGGGTGCAGGTTCCATCCTCGGTGCCCTCTCGCTGACGTCGAGTGCCAGCAGGAGGAACCCGCATCGCACGACATCTCAGGCAGCGGGCATCTGGTTGCCTGCCACAAGGCCAGCACGATCGAAGAGGGGGTGGACATATGGGCGCAGTAGGGGCCAACCCCGTGGAAGCTCTTCTGAACGGTGAACCCATCCTCGAAGTCCGGAACCTCGTCAAGCACTTCCCTGTGAGGAGGGGGTTAATCCAATCGCTGCGCGGCGGACCCATCATCGCCCTCCGGGCCGTTGATGGCGTGAGTTTCAGCGTGCGAAAAGGCGAGATCTTCGGGGTCGTAGGCGAGTCCGGGTGCGGCAAGACCACACTTGCCAGGACAATTCTGCGCCTGACAGAGCCGACGTCAGGTTCGGTGAGGCTCGAGGGCACTGATGTCTTCGGACTTGGCCAGGGCGAGCTCAAAAGACTCCGCCGGAAGATGCAGATTATCTTCCAGGACCCGTACGAATCCATGAACCCCCGGATGGACGTGTTCACGGTGATCTCTGAACCTCTGAGGATCCAGGGGCTCATAGGGAACCGCCGGGATGCCCTTCCCATTGTCGAGCGGGTTCTCGAGGACGTGGAGATGACTCCGCCAGAGGAGTACATCCCCCGCTATCCCCATGAGCTCTCGGGTGGACAACGGCAGAGAGTTGCCGTGGCCAGGGCACTCGCTCTCGATCCCGATTTCATCGTGGCGGACGAGCCTGTCTCCATGCTGGACGTGTCCATACGCGGCGAGATTCTCAACCTGATGCTGAACCTCGCCCGTGGCCGTGGAGTGACGTTCGTCTACATTACGCACGACCTCGCCACAGCAAGGCACATATGCGACAGGATCGCCGTCATGTACTTGGGAAAAGTCGTTGAGGAAGGACCGACGGACAGGATCGTCAAGAACCCGGCGCACCCGTACACCAGAGCCCTGATCGGAGCAGTCTTCGTCCCGGATCCCAGGCGTCGAGGGTTCGGCCAGGTTATGAAGGGCGAGGTCCCGAATCCGGTCAACCCCCCATCCGGATGCAGGCTGCATCCAAGGTGCCCCCTGACGAAGGACATCTGCAAGGAGACTGAGCCGGAGTTTCGAGAGGTGGAGAAGGGGCACAGGGTCGCGTGTCACTTGGCCTGAGATAGTCACTCTCGTCAGGGTGAGGCAGAGGAACCCAAAGCCACCTCGCGCACCGAACACGTGCCCACGGCATATACTGGGTCGGAAGGCACGGTCGCAAGTGAGGTGGTTCTTATGTACAGCGCCGGCGCTGACTGCGAAACCAGGTACTATACGAGGGCCGATGATACTCCCGCGTCTATCGCGGAGCTGCTTGGGGTGCCGGTAGGCGGCCTCATTGAGCTCAACCCTGTACTGGCCTCCGGATGCCCACTTCCAGAAGGCTACATGATCACGGTCCCAGCCCTGCACGGGCTCGAAGGAACCGTTGTGGGAGTTTCCGACCGGCGCGAGCGCCCAGACCTCGTGCTTTTGGATCTCGGTGACGGCTCGTGTTCGTGCCTGCCCACGGCGGCATGTGCCTGGACGTCAGCCCCCGTGCTCTCGCCTGATGGACGGCTTATAGCTTACCAGGGGGCTGACGGACGGGTGCGGGTGTACGATATTGGGGCAGGTTCTGATAGTG
>JANLFS010000106.1 GCA_024655925.1 Bacillota bacterium
CGATACAGATAGCGTCGTCGATTGCCACGACTGGAATAAGAGCCTGAGTGAGAGGGCCTTCAGCCTTGTGCCGTCGGACCACCATTATCGTGCTGGCAGGGGCAGTGGCGGCGGCAATGGCCCCGATGACCAGGCCTACCCCTGACGAATGCCCGAGCAAGACCGATACCAGGGCAACCAGGGCAAAGGCCCCAAGCGCCTGGGCGAGAGCCATCCCAAGGACTCCACGGGCGAGCGAACGAAGCCTCCCGGCCTCCAACTCGCCTCCCACAACGAAGGCAATCAGCCCGAGACCGATGTCCGTTGCCAGAGCTATAGCCATCCCCGAGACAGGCTGCCTGATACCCGGCCACACCTGCCCCAGAACCAGACCGGCGACCAAGTAACCCGTAACCGAGGACATCTTCAACTCACCCGCGAGCCTTCCCGCCGCTACGCCCGAAATAAGCAGGAGGCCGATCGCCAGCACGACGTTCATAGGTAACCTCCCCGCCCGCACACCACTACTTCGTCAGAGAATCCAGGCCTGACTGGGTTTTGGGGAACCCGACAACCCTGCCGACGGGAACCGTGAACAGAAGGCCGGTGCCCGGCCTGGTGAGATCCCCGACGACACTCTGTACAGCGGATATTGCCTCATCCACCTTATCGTCAGGAAGGAGCGCGAACACAGTCCTATTGTAAGGCCTGCTCTCATTAAGGTGGTGCCTGAGAGCCGCGAAGATCGGGAGAGACCCGGGATCGATCTCGGATAGCGTTCGCCCCATCCCGACGCTCTCTATGCACGTCGCGCCGGTTATTCCGGCGTGTAGGAAGGCAGACAGCAGGTCGTCCAGAAGCGCAGTGTCGTTGATTACGACAAAGAGCAGTTGCACGTGGTTCTCCTCCCCGCGGCGCGGCGCGCCGGATCATTACAGACCCTGTTGACCGACATCCGGCAAGTCGAATGGTGATACTAAGCCTGTTCTTCGGCATGCCAGGCTCAGAATCCTGCGGACGAGTGTCGGGTAGTCCATCCCGGCAGCCAGCGCCACTTTGGGCAGATCGCTGTAGTCGGGGCGCATTCCAGGCAGGCTGTTTATCTCTATGACGTAAGGTTGTCCCCCACGTTCCCGGATATCTACCCGGGCCACATCTCTGCATCCGATGCTCATGAATGCGCCGCATGCGGCAGCCTCAAGAGCAGTACGGAGTTCAGGTGAGATAGGCGCAGGGCAGAGGTACTTGGTGGACTCCCCGAAATCCTTCTTCACCTCATAGGTGTAGAACCGTCCAGTCTCGGGCGGAAGCTCACTGAAGTCGATGAGAAGCGGAGGCAAAGCGCGGACGCAAGGGGGATTGCCCATGACTCCTACAGTGAACTCCGCCCCCTCGATGAACTCCTCCACTACGACAGGCAGGCCGAACTCTGTGCGAACTCGCTCCACCTGAGCCACAGCCTCGGCTGCAGTGCGAACCAAGCTGTCTCTGTGGATCCCCATGCCTGATCCTTCGCGCCCGGGCTTGACTATCGCGGGAAATGTGTCCCACCCATCGAGTTCTTCCGGGCCTGTGAGGATAGTCCTGAACTTGGGCGTGGCGATTCCATAGTAGCTCATTACCTTCTTCGCCGCCGCCTTGTCAAGCGCCAGAGCATGCGCCAGGACTCCTGACCCGGTGTAGGGAATGCCTACCATCTCCAGCATTGCCGGAACCTGAGACTGCCTGCTCTCACCACGGACCCCAGAACTCAGGTTGAAGACTATGTCCGGCTTGGCTCCTCGTATGGCCGCGAGAAATTCGCTATCAGCCGGTACCACGCACGTCTCACATCTCTCAATAAGAGCGGCGGTCACCGCGCGGGCGGCGTCCCCGCGTTCTTCTAGGGGGTCCACAGCCACAGCTACTCTCAACCAAGACCCTCCTTCGAATCAGATTATCACCCTGATGGTTAGATCCTCGGCCCCCATCGCCAGTTCGCCGATGATCTGCGCGGCCTCCCGGGCGGTCCGGACTGCATCCATGACGCTTTGACACTCATGCGGCCGGAGCAGAACCACCACGCGCCGCAGGTCACGCTTGCATCCAGAGGGCCTTTCCACGGCCACAGCACAGGCAGGAAGTCCGCAGGCCTGCAGGCGCGAGTTGATCTCGTCCAACACCCCTATCACCTCCGCATGGCACACTATGCGTCGGCAGAGGTGAACGGTACGCCTGATCAGACCTTTGCTAGATGCCGGGCGATCAGCCCGGCAAGCCGCGCATTGGACTTCATCAGGGCGACGTTCGCCCGGAGGGAAGCTCCATGAGTCTCCCGGTGAATCCAGTCGAGCAAGTAGGGAGTGACCCGCTGCCCCGAGATGCCTTCCCGTTGCGCGCTGGATTCCCCACGCCTGAGAGATTCCTCCAAACGGGAACTGTCCATTGCCGCATCTTCGGGCACAGGGTTCACGACCAGCACCGCCCCGGCCAAGCCAAGGTCGCGTGCCGCCCGGGCTATCCTGCCGATCTGCGCTGGGGATTCCGTGCAACAGGTGACCTTGTATGGGCTGGACCGGACATAGAACAACGGGACAGTATCTGTCCCATAGCCTACGATCGGGACGGACAGTGTCTCAAGGAGTTCCAGGGTCTTGGGCACGTCAAGAATCGACTTAGGGCCCGAGCAGACAACCACCATGCTGCAGACCGCGAGAGCCAGCAGGTCCGCGGAGATGTCACCGGTTGCCTCGACCCCTCGGTGAACACCGCCTATGCCGCCGGTAGCCATAACCCCGATACCCACGGCCGACGCAACAGTGCACGTACCCGAGACCGTACAGCCCCCAGAAAGGCCGAGCGCAGCCGCCACTGCCAACTCCCGCCGGCCGATCTTGGCCGCGTCGGGCATCTCAGCAAGCCGGCGGATCTCGCTCCTTCCCATCCCAACCTTGACCGTTCCATCCAACACCCCGATGGTGGCCGGGACCGCCCCCGCAGCACGTACCTCCTCCTCCGCCGCCACAGCGACATCGTAGTTCTCCGGCCTGGGCAGGCCGTGAGTGAGGATCGTGGTCTCCAGGGCACATACAGGCTCCCCGGACTCCAACGCCTCTTGAACTGCCGATGAGATGCTGACCCACCCAGGGACCATGGTCTCACTCCTTTCGGCGGAAGTCCTCACAGTAATTATCTCAGAAGGTCTGTAGAATGCCAACACTGTCCAGAAGGGGAGCTTGCCCACGAGGTCGAATAGTAGATCATTTACACCCAAATTCGAACACGGAGGAACTCCCAAACCATGAGCCACAGACCCATAAACTTAGGGCTTCTGGGATTCGGCACTGTAGGAACAGGAGTGTATCGAGTCCTCAAGGAAAACAGCAACGAGATCGCAGCCAGGACCGGCGCCCCCATTCTGGTCAAGAGAGTCCTGATTCGCGACCCGGCCAAGGAGCGAAACGTGCCCTACCCAGAGGGGATGATGACCACCGACCCGGAGGATGTCCTGTCGGATCCGGAAATCGATATAATCGTTGAAGTCATCGGTAATTCGCACCCTGCACTTGAGTACATCCTGCGGGCTGTCGAGTCCGGCAGACACGTAGTCACCGCCAATAAAGAGGCGATCGCCAAATTCGGAGACAGGATCTTCGACGCCGCTGCCAAGTCCGGCGTGGACATCCGGTTCGAGGGCAGTGTGGCCGGAGGCATCCCTATCATCAAATCCATCAAAGACAGTCTGGCAGCCAACCGCATAGAGAGCATCGTCGGAATCGTAAACGGTACGACCAACTACATACTCACGAAGATGACGGAGCAAGGCGCGGAATTCGCCCAGGCTCTTTCTGAAGCGCAGAGGCTGGGTTATGCAGAAGCAGACCCTGCGAACGATGTAGACGGTCATGACGCAGCCTACAAGCTCGCCATCCTCGCCTCGGTGGCGTTCGGAGTCCCGGTGCATCCGCAAATGGTCTGTCGAGAGGGTATAACCAGAATCACTGCCTCCGACATCAAGTACGCGGCTGAGCTGGGATACGTTGTCAAGCTCCTGGCGGTGGCGAGGAATCGGGCGGGTGCCCTTGAGCTATCGGTCGGGCCATCGCTCGTGAGGCGATCGCACCCACTAGCGGCAGTATCGGGGTCGTACAACGCAGTGTTCGTCCAAGGAAACGCTTCAGGAGATCTGGTGTTTTCGGGGCGGGGCGCGGGTGATCTCCCGACAGCGAGTGCGGTAGTCGCAGACATTATCGAGATCGCCGAGGGGATAGTGAACCGACGAGGAGCACACAACTGGCGCTATGCAGGGAGCAAGGCGAAGGTCTTTCCGCCCGATGACGTGCTCGGCGGGTTCTACGTGCGCACCGTCGTAGACGACCGCCCCGGGGTTCTCGCCGGCATAGCCCAAGTGTTCGCCGACAACATGGTGAGCCTGCAATCGGTCATCCAGAAAGGACGACAGGACCCTGTGGACTTGGTCTTTGTGACTCACTCCGGGCGCGTGGGGGCACTCAGGGCAGCAGTGGAGAGAATCCGTGAATTCTCGTTCGTGCATGAGGTACCCGCAGTAATCAGGACCATGGAAGACCCGGACTGACCGGAGACCGGATGAGCGAGGCCGCGTCAGTCCCGGTCCGGGCTATCCACAGTCACCAACACACGGTTGGGCAGGCATGCGGCGAAGTCACCCTCCCGAGAAAGCCATCCCATGCTGATGCATATCTTGTCAGGGCAAGGAGAGGCGATGACCCGGGCGCGTAGGCCGTCTACCTCAATCTCGGTTGTGCCGAGCGGGCCTGAGACTTCCAACACGCGGCGGGGCCCGTCCTCCGTCAGGCGGATCGTATCCACCACAGTCTCACGGTCTCGACCAATAGTGGAGATCCGAAGTACTCCGCCGCCTGCCCGGCGCCGACGGGGAGTGTGCCCCGACCAGATAAGGCCGGTGCCTACCAGAAGAATGATGCATATCAACATCAATTTGGAGATATGAGGTCTAGTTACCATCAGGGCTCCTCCAAAGTGGCATCACCCGCGCGAGTACTGGAGAAAGGCGATCGCATACGAGACCGATGAATACCCCGGTCAGCATGGAGGCACCCAGGAGAACGGGCAGGTATGCCAGAAGTGCCGGATGCCTGATGAGGATGGCCGCCACGCCCAGCTGAGCCAGGCTGTGCACCGTGGCCCCAATTACGCTTACTGCCACATTAGAGGCCTGCGCGGGCAGCAAGCGGATGGTGAGTCCCATCGCGGCCGCACTGAGGGTCGCTCCAGCGAAGCCCATCCAGAACCCGGGACCCATAAAGCCTCCGCCTATGAGTCCGCCCAGGAGGCTTCGCAGCACGCTCACAGCGACGCCGGATCCGAACCCCAGAATTCGCAGGGCAAGCAACGTCGCTACATTAGCAAGGCCTATTCTTGCCCCAGGCAATGGCAACGGTGGGAGCAAGCCCTCGGCCGCATGTAGACCGGCGGCCGCGGCGACGAGGAGGGCGACGAGAACACGCCTGCGTACCCTGCCCACTAGAATCACCTCCAGTTCAGGGTCATTATACACTTAGTCCGGCGGCAGATAAAGCCGCAAGGAGGGAGTACGCAGTGAACGTCACATTCCTCGACGTATCAAGACCGCTCAGGACAGGCATGCCCGTTTGGCCCGGCGACCCCGAAGTCACGATCTCGCCAGTCTCCGGCATGGAGCAGGCCGGCGTCCGGGTGTCTCGAGTCTCCCTCGGCACCCATTCAGGTACGCACGTGGACGCACCCGCCCATTTCTTGCCACATGGGGCCCCTATTAGTAGTTTCCCCCTGTCCCGTCTTATCGGGCCGTGCCTGGTAGTTGACCTATCCAATCGAGCCAGTGTGATCAGCCGAGATATGCTCGCTCATGCTGTCGGAGATGGCACACACCCACGCATTCTCATCAAGACTCACCCGACTGCCCACGATGACCTGCACTGCCTGGACACAGAATGCGCAGCGTACCTCGTTGAGCGAGGCGTGGGTTTGGTGGGAACAGATTCCATGTCTATTGAGGGCCCACACTCTGATGGGAGAGTTCACAGGACCCTGCTCTCAGCGGACATATTGATCATCGAAGGATTGGAGCTTCGAGGCATCGAGCCGGGAGAGTACACCTTGATAGCCCTCCCGCTTCCTCTTGAGGGCGCAGACGCCTCGCCATGCAGGGCCGTTCTTGCCAGGTGCGGCTAGCGCCGAGTGCGTGCACGGGTTGCAGGCCGCTTCCTCACGGAGTACCCGAAATGCCCCAGCGTCTTGCCGAGCGCATAGTAGTGTCCGTGGGCGTAAGCTATAAGGCCTGCGCGCTCGAACGCGAGCCTCCCCTCGGCTGTCATGAGGCTCGCCTCAGCTTGCACCGCAACTACCTCAGCCAGGAACATGGTGTGGGACCCCAAGTCCAGAGTTCTTGCCACTCTGCATTCGATGTTGAGCGGGCACTCCTGGATCACTGGCGGCCTGACGACAACAGCGGGGGCAGCAGTCAGGCCTGTGCGTTCGAACTTGTCGACTTCCTTCCCTGAGACGACACCACAGTAATCTGTGGCCCGGGTCAAGTCCAAGGTGGGGACGTTCACCACGAACTCGCCCGATTCAGTAATCAGCCTGTGTGAATGCCGTTCAGGCCTGACTGAGATGGAGAGCATCGGTGGGTCGCTGCAAATCGTTCCAATCCAGGCGACGGTCACGATATTTGGTTTTGAGTCCTCACACTGGCATGTGACCATCACAACTGGGCACGGGCATAGAACTGTTCCTGGGTTCCAGCGGAGTTTGGGCACTCTATCGCTCTTCCTCTCGATCATCGATTCAGTCTCTAGTTTCTCCGTGCATTCTGTAGTTCCTCCGAAGCTGAGTCTTGATTCCTCACGTGACTGAAACTTCTAGTATGTTACCGAAAGCCCAGGTAAAACTACATACGCAATCGCAATTCGCGGAAGGAAGGAGGAAGTGATCGATGCCACGGCGGAACAACAATCAGATTCTCAATCCGCAGGCGCGTCAGGCCCTGAATCAGCTCAAGTATGAAATAGCCAGCCAGGTCGGCGTGGACTACAACACAAGCGGCGGGTACCTCGGAGATATACCTGCGCGCGAGGCTGGCAGAATCGGTGGGCAGATGGTCAGGAACATGATAGCTGCCGCGGAGCAGAGCCTGATAAGCCAGACAGTGGCGGGCGCCCAGGCCAGTTTCGCGCAGGCGCTCAGGCCGCAGGTGTCCACCAACTTCACCAACGAAACCAACTACGCGCCCCACACCAATGTGAATCCTGCCAGGTCATAAGGACCACGGACAGGTCCTTGGACCAAGGGAACGCGGTGACGCCCGGAGGCTTTGAGCCCCGGGCGTCGCGTGTTTCGACAGACCCGGCCTCCGATTCTCCGTGATCAGCTCCCCCTGCAGCGTCCCGCTTGAGGCCCCCTTCACCAGTGCTGTGCACTTCCCTGGCCACGGCACTATGGGAACTGCTCCCATCCGCTGGTTCCCAGCGGGAGTTTCGCCTATGCCTGCCGAATAGACCATCATGAGGAAGCGCGCCCCTTGTGATCCAGGCATATCAGGGAAAGGAGTTGCAGTAATTGAAGTCCAGAAACCCGCACTACGGCAGACTCGCTCTCATCACTATTCTCGCCGCGACCCTGGTCCTCGTTTCCGTCACAGTGACAAGTGCCGCGACTACATACACCGTAAGGTCGGGCGACTCCCTCTTCTTGATCGCACGCCGGTTCGGGACCACCGTGGACGCGCTCAAGGCCGCCAACGGCCTCTTCGGGGACACAATCTACCCGTTCCAGGTTCTCAAGATCCCAGCGTCCCAACCTAGCTCCCCATCCACGCCTCCGCCGTCTTCCGGTGCATCCTCCTCTGATGTAATGCTCCTGGCGAAACTTGTGACGGCGGAATCTGCGGGTGAGCCCTACGAAGGGCAGGTCGCTGTTGCCGCCTCGGTGCTCAACCGAGTCCGAAGCTCTCAGTATCCGAACACCATCCCTGGCGTCATCTACCAGGTGGTGGACGGGCGGTACTATCAATACAGCCCGGTTCTTGATGGACGCATCAACGTGTCCCCCACGGCCACGGCTCTTCGTGCGGCGAGAGACGCCCTGAATGGATGGGATCCATCCTACGGGGCGATCGGGTTCTACAACCCCGCCAAGACAAGCAACTGGTGGGTTCGTACGCGGCCCGTAACCAGAGTCATCGGTAATCACGTGTTCTTCAAGTAGCTTCCAAATCGTGGCGCGCATCACACCTGCGCCCCCGCCACCCGTAAGGAACGGGTGACCGGGGGCGTTTGGCTTGCGAGGACCGCGGCGTTTCTGGTGTATATTGGTTGACTGCGCTCATGCCTTCATGTATGATATGGCCTTGCGAGGCACTCAGGGAGGTGTGGGTTTGATGCACGGTTCAGCACAGGCGGTCGTCACAGAGCGTCTCACCCGTGTCTTCCGGGGAAAGCGGGACAAGAACGGCCAGGCCAAGCCTTTCACTGCACTGGACCAAGTCGACATCGAGATTGGGCGGGGAGAGCTCTTTGGGATCCTGGGGCCCAACGGCGCCGGCAAGACAACGTTGATCAAGATTCTATCCACGCTGCTCGCCCCCACCTCTGGCCGGGCCTTCGTGGGCGGAACCGATGTCATGCGCGACCCATACGCCGTGCGGAGGATGATCAACATGGTCTCCGGCGGCGAGCATTCCGGGTACGGCATCCTGACCGTCCGAGAAAACCTCTGGATGTTCTCGCAATTCTACGGAGTGCCCACTAAGGCAGCCTTGTCAAACATAGACACAATGATGGAACGCCTGAATTTCTCACAGGAACGCGACACTAAGATCAACAAGCTGTCAACAGGCATGAGGCAGAAGATGAACTTCATTCGGGGCTTCGTGAACGACCCAGAGATACTGTTCCTCGATGAGCCGACATTGGGTCTGGACGTGGCAGCAGCCAGGGATGTAAGAGGTTACATCAAATCCTGGGTTTCTTCGGGCCGGGGGAAGACAGTGCTCCTCACCACCCACTACATGGCGGACGCGGAGGAACTGTGCGACCGGATAGCCATAATCGACTCTGGGAAGATCCTTGCGTGCGACACTCCTGCGAACCTCAAGAGGCGGGTCACGCGGGACTCGGTCCTCAGGATCGAGATCGCGTCCCACGAGGACAGGTCGGACGAGTTCCGGGATCTGCCAGGGGTCAAACGCCTCGCGGCGGCGCACAAACCAGGAACGAACACCTCTGAACTCACCATGATCATCCAGGACGACTCCGTCCTCTCTCTGGTGGTTAAGACGGTGAGTGACATCGGATCCACGATCCTCTCCCTGAGAAAGGAAGAGCCGTCTTTGGAGGACGTCTTCCTGGAGGTGGTCGGAAGGAGGCTTACTGACGATGCCAGCCCTGTCAACAAACCTTAGGGCCCTTTGGGGGCGTGCTTACGTCAGGATAATCGGTGTCAACCGCGAGCCGTCCTGGATTGCCTTCGATGTGATACTGCCGGTACTGGGAACCGCGTCTTACGTTTACATATATAAAGCCATGAACGCAAGCCGCGAGTTCATGGGCTTCGCGATCCTGGGCGGGGCCATGACCGCCTATTGGATGAACGTGCTCTGGGCTATGGCAAGTCAGTTCTACTGGGAGAAGGAATCCGGCAACCTCGA
>JANLFS010000107.1 GCA_024655925.1 Bacillota bacterium
CGCCTCAAAGACAACCGTTCTCCCTCCAATCAGCGGACAGCCCTGCGTCTGGCGCCCGCCGCCTGTCTGCCGGTGTTCGACACGGGGACGAGGCGGACGGGCGCCACTCGCAGGGCTGTCCGCTGATTGGAGGGAGAACGGTTGTCTTTGAGGCGCCTCGCCCGCGAGCCCATCATCCTCGCGGTTCTCATCGCCATCGTCGCAATCGTCGCGGTGTTCATCATCTACCCGGTTGCGTCGGTCATGATTGAGAGCGCGAGATCCGGCGATCGGTGGAGCCTCGCGAACTACACCAAGTTCATCACGAACAGGTACTTCCAGCAGACCCTTCTGAACACCCTGGCCGTCTCGGGCCTGTCCACCATCGGCGGGGTCTTGCTGGGCCTCGTCTTCGCCTTCGCCCTGGTCCGTACGAACATGCCACTCAAGGGCTTCTTCATGCTCATGGCGATTCTGCCACTCATAACCCCGCCGTTCCTCGGGGCGTTTTCATTCATTCTCCTTTTTGGGCGGATGGGCCTGATCAACCAGTGGCTCCAGTCCGTGTTCGGATTCCAGTTCATCATCTACGGCTGGCACGGGGTCGTCCTGGCCAACATCATAACTTTCTTCCCCATGGCCTTTCTCGTGCTCATCTCGAACCTCAGCGCCATCGACCCCAGGCTGGAGGAGGCCGCGGAGGACCTCGGGGCAAGTTTCTGGCGGGTGCTCAGGACAGTGACGCTCCCGCTTCTCGTCCCCGGTATCTTCAGCTCCGCCATCCTTGTATTCATGTTCAACCTGAGCGCTTTTGGCACTCCCGCGCTACTCGAGGGCGGCAAGCTCTTCTACCGCGGCGTGTCGATGCTGGCTCCAGAGGCAATCATCCAGATACTCGGCATGTTCGACTGGGGCATGGGCACGACTCTGGCAATGGCGATGCTGGTGCCGTCGGTCCTTCTTTTTGTGTGGCAGGAACGTTACGTGAGCCGGAGATCCTTCGTCACGGTCACCGGGATGCCGTCTGCGTTCTCAGACCGGCCGACGCCACCCGCAGTGAAGTGGAGCCTGTTTGCCTTGTGTCTTGGCACCTCCGTGGTAATCTTGGCGATGTATGCCGTAATTGTTGGGGCCGCTTTCACCCGGACTTGGGGAGTGAATTACTCTTTCACCTGGCGGCATTTTGAAACCGCGCTTGGGGCCTCGCGGGGGTCGATCCAGAACAGCATAGTCCTATCACTCGCTGGTGCATTGGCCGCCGCAGGCTTGGGTCTTCTCATTGGGTACATGGTAGTCAGGAAGGACTTCCCGGGCAAGAAAGGCCTGGACTTCGTGAGCATGCTCCCGTACGCGCTTCCCGGGATCATCTTCGGGTTGGGCTTCGCGGTCGCATTCAACCGGGGGTTGCTCGTCCTCACCGGGACTTGGGCGATCATCTTCCTGAACCACGCCATCAGGAGGATGCCGTTCGCGCTCCGCTCGAGCGTGGCCTCGCTGCAGCAGATCGACCCGTCCCTCGAGGAGGCATCCGCGGACCTCGGCGCATCCTGGCCTCGGACGTTCTTTCGGATCACTCTCCCTCTTCTCAAGCCGAGTCTCTATGCCGGCATAACCTTCAGCTTCATCAAGACGATGACCGACATCACTGCCGTCATCTTCCTCGTCTCACCCAGGTGGAAGCTGATGTCCATCGACATATACAACTACGTCATGGCGGGGCGCCTCGGGGTCGCCGCCGCCCTCTCCACCATCATGGTGGCGGTGGTCCTCGTGATCCTGGGCATCGTCTGGAAGGTGAGCGGGCTTGGTTACAAGATTCTCAAGATGTAGACGCCGACGGCGCACTTCGGGAGGTAGCAGATGAAAGCCGCGCTTGTAAGTGAAGAAGTAAGGCTCGATCAAGTGACCAAGAGATTCGGGGACTTCAGGGCGGTCGACGGCCTGACCCTGTTGATGAAGAAAGGCAAGCTCACAACATTGCTGGGCCCATCAGGTTGCGGGAAGACCACCACGCTTCGCATGATTGCGGGATTCATCGACCCAGACGAAGGCGACATCTTCGTCGGGAAGCAGCGTGTGAACAACCTGCCCCCCTTTCGGCGGGATGTGAGGACGGTTTTCCAGAACTACGCACTCTTTCCCCATATGACTGTCTTCGAGAACGTGGCCTACGGGCTCAGGATCCAGGGCATCAAGGGGGACGAACTGAAACGCCTCGTGCGCGAGGCCCTTGAGATGGTTGGGCTTGGGGAGGTGGGGTCCCGCCTGCCCGGGCGGCTCAGCGGCGGACAGCAACAGCGGATCGCGTTCGCTCGCGCGGTGGTCACTAAACCCAAGGTCCTCCTGCTCGACGAGCCTCTATCCAACCTCGACGCCAAGCTCCGAGTGCAGATGCGCGAGGAAGTCCGGAGAATGCAGAGGGATCTCGGGATCACCACGATATACGTCACGCACGACCAGGAGGAAGCCATGAGCATCTCCGACATGATCGCGGTGATGAACGCGGGCAAGATCGAACAAATCGGAAGCCCATCCGACATCTATGAGCGGCCATCCACGCCGTTCGTCGCGCAGTTCATCGGACTTTCCAACCTGCTCGATTGCGAGGTCGTCTCTGTGGTGGGCGAGCGGACCGTCGTTGATGTCCTGGGAGTCAAGGTCCCTGTCCACACGGTATCTGGCCTCGACCCAGGCCAGCGGGCACGCCTCGTGGCTCGGCCGGAGAGAATGGTCCTCTCGGATGCAGCCGAGGATGCGGTGCCGGGCACGGTTCGGGGCGTTTCTTATCTAGGCTCCATAGCCCGCTACACCATCGCCCTGGTGGATTCCGTGGACGTGGTCCTGGACGACCCGTCCCCCTCAGGCCTTGACCTCAAACAGCCAGGCGATCAGGTGTTCGTGAGATTCCGGCCGGACAGAGTGTATATCCAAAGAGCATAGGCCGACAGCAGAGTCGATGCCGCCCCAGGGCTGGAGCAACCGCCGCTCTGCGCCAGCGGCGGTTGAGGCCGGCTCCGACCAGGGCAGTCTCCAATGCGGCGGGCTCGGTCCGCGCAATCAGCGGTCCGCGTCCCCGCCCTGCCCCTGGGTGTGGGATTCCAGCGGGTTGACACGCGCTTTGGGTGGCCCGCTCCCGCCCCCCGGCAGCGACCCGCCCTTTCCTCGCGAAACCACCCAGCACAGCAGGAATAGGAATCCCGGAACCGCCAAGAGGAGTCCGGGCGTCAGCAATATTTGGAGGCCCCAGTCTCCGCGCGAAAGCCCAAATGTGACATAGTGGCCCGCAAGCCCCACAATCGCAACAGCCCCGCCAATCCCCTCAAACCGCCACGCCAACAAGAGACCTGCTATGGCCAGAACATAGAACCCCAACTCGATCCGTTCGGAAAGAGGGATGGGTCCCACGACATTTGGATCCGGCGAGAGGGCGATCATCAGAGCCACCGCCGCCAATACCACAGTCCACGCTCGCGCGACTCGACGGATGATGACGACATGCCGCGTAGCCACTTGCCGCATAATCAGCCCTCCCCGGAATTGGGTATGTCAGAATCCATAAGTGGTGAGCAATTATACGGTACGCAACTGGAGGACGGACAATGACGACGAGCGTGTGGGCAGAGAATTCGGCGGGTACCAGCCCGCTCCTTCATCAACCAGCCGCCCGGCTTGAACTCAACGAAGGATCGTCGCCAGAGCCTGACTGACGACGACGACTAGAACCAGTGCAAATGGGTACGTCGCCGCATACGGCGCGGCCACATCATCGCTGCCCGCGGCGGTGATGAGCGCCCCCAGCGCAGGCGTGCTGGTCATGCCACCGCATATCGACCCCAGCGAGTCCGACAAGCTGAGCTTGAACGCACGTGTTGCGAGGACGAACCCGATGAGCATGGGGACCAACGTCACGATAGCGCCCCCGATGAACAGGAGCCAGCCATATGTAGCCACGGTCTCCGCGAATCCGTGACCGGCTGCTACGCCAGCACCGGCAAGAAAGAGCGTAAGTCCCATTTCCCGCATTGTGCCCAAGAGTTGGCTCGAAGGCCTGAGAGACCAGGGACCGATCCCGCCAATGTGGCCTACCACAAGCCCGACGATCAGAGGTCCTCCTGCAAGACCCAGGGATATCCCGTCGGTGCCAGGTATCATGAACCGCATGCGTGCCAGGGCCGTTCCTATGCCGAGGACCACCATGAGCGGAAGCATGCCCAGGTCATCCAGAGGGCGTCTCTGTCGGGCAACAGCAGCCTGCAGCCGATCTGGATCGGACGAGAGGCCGGGTGCCCGGCTTGCGTCTCCTTCCAGCAGCACCGTTTCGCTCACTTCGCGGCGAAGATCCGTTCGAAGAAGACGTGGCAGGATCTGAACAAACATCACGACCCCAACGACCCCGAAGGGGTAAGCGATTCCGTACCCGATAGACACAGCGCTGTCGCCCATGGCCTCGAGCGCTGCAGCCAGTCCAGGGGTCGTAGTGAGCGCGCCGGTATAGATCCCTGCCGCCAAGGCCGGGGGAATCGAAAGCACTCTTGCGAGGATACTTGTGGTGACGGCCCCGGAGACCACAGTGGCGAAGGCAATCGCCCCGTAGGACATTGCATTCTTCCTCAAGTTGCGAAAGAACCGTGGCCCCGCCGTGAGGCCTACCGCTCCCACAAACAGCGCAAGCCCCAGGTCCCTGATGACAGACGGGATCTCGTAGCCCATATGGCCGAAGTAGAGCGCCGCCAACAGGACTCCCGAGGTCCCAAGCTGAATGCCTTTAATACCGAGGCGGCCGATGAAATGCCCTACAGCTGCAACAACGAAGATCACACCAAGTGCACTGTCCATAGGTTGCGATGCACTCCCCGGGTTCGAAGTGCTGGTATCGCCGTCCCAATTTGCCTGGACACGGGTTGCCAGCGGCGAACTTCAGATCATGTCCGCAGCGTGTCACCACGCCCGCACACAACCTCAGTCTACATTTGCGGTTGCCGGCTGTCAAAAGAAACGGACGGCACTCCAGCAGCAGGTAATTGGTCAGTGTGAGATCATTGTGGGGATGAGGTGCTTCGAGCCTGTTGAGGATCCTCTCCTCAGCCCGCGGCTCTCACTGCCCCTCGATCTGGGGCCGGCGCAACAGTGTGATCTTGTGCAGGGGGTAGTACCGGATGAACGCCCTGCCGCGAATCTTGTTGACGTCCAGGAAGCCCACACCTCTCCTGCTATCATTGCTGAAGTTGCGGTTGTCCCCCATGACGAAGACGGTGCCATCGGGCACGTCGTAGGGGCCCCATTCACCCTCGGTAGGCTCGGCGATGTAAGATTCCTGCATCGGGCGACCGTTGAGGTACACTACTCCATCCTTGATCTCCAGGTGGTCCCCTCCCACCGCGATCACTCGCTTGACGAAAGCCGCGCGTGGAGTGCTGAGGACCACTATGTCGCCTCTCGACGGCTCTTTGAACCGATAGGTGACTTTGTCGATCAGGAGCCTTTCGCCGTGGTGCAGCGTGGGCTCCATGGAGGAGCCCTCGACGATGTAGGATTGCGCGATGAAGGTCATTATGAAGCCGGCCAAGATGACGCCGGCGATGAGAGGCCACAGGTACTCCTTGAGGACTGAGCGAAACAACCTTGCACCTCCGGGCGATGGATTCTCCGCGTGTTCAGACCTGATCTCGTGCTCATCCATGGGTGAGTCCCCCAATCATTGAATCGGCTGTTCAGGCTTCCCTGGTTCCTGGCGCGGCCAACCTCCCAAGCCTGCACGCCACACGTCCCCGCACAGCAGGAGGAATCGCGTGGGTCCAGAATCACCAGAGTGTTAGAAACCTCGCGGGTTCCCCGGCCTTGGTCGGGTCCGGAGCATGAGTGCATCCCGCATGGCCTTTATGTGTTCCGGGGTGCTCCCGCAGCAGGCTCCAATTACGCGCACGCCGAGATCTAAGAGGCGGAGTGCGTGATCCGCCATCGCCTGTGGGGTGGCGTCATAGTGGATCTGTCCATCCCGGAGTTGCGGGAGCCCTGCGTTGCTCTGGGCTATGAGGTATGTGCCCGGTGGGGAGACTTCGGCCATCTCCGCGGCCACGCGCTCCATCTCGTCGGGTCCGTTCCCACAGTTGGCCCCGACAAGGCAGATGCCCAGTCCGGTGATGGCGGTCACCGCGTCGGACGGGCTCACGCCCATCATGGTGTGCAGGTTGGTGTCGAATGTCATGGTGACTGCAACCGGCAGGCCAGATGCGGCCCGTACTCCACTCACCGCGGCCTCGACCTCTGAGAGGTCGCTCATGGTCTCGATGAGGAAGAAGTCCACTCCGCCCGCGACGAGGGCCTCCGCCTGCAGACGGAACATCTCGGACGCCTCGGCCCTGGTGAGAGTCCCCAGGGGCTCGATGAACTCCCCGAGCGGCCCGATGCTCCCGGCGACTAGCACGCCGGAGTCCCCGACGGCCTTCCGGGCAAGGCGAGCGCCGGCCTCGTTGAACTCGGCCGCCCGGCCTTGAAGGCCGTGACGGGCGAGGCGCGCACGGTTACCGCCGAAGGTATTGGTTTCGATAAGCTGTGAGCCCGCGTCGATGTATGCGCAGTGTACGGCGAGGACCCTCTCAGGATGGTCCACGTTCCACAGTTCGGGGGCCTCGCCTTGGGCGAGCCCGGATCTCTGAAGCATGGTACCCATGGCACCATCGCCGAGTATGACAGGGACCTCTTCAAGAAATTCCATGATCCGTGGATTACGCGACATGTGAACGTACTCCCGTTCATAGGTGGTAGGCTTGTGTCGGGTTACTTCTCCCCAAACCCCGAGTTTCCTTCGAGCATGCACCGAGTCCCGACATATGGACGGAAAGGAGAGTAGTTCAATGGCAGCCAGGCCCATAATCCTCTTGGGTGATCCGAGGCTTCATGAGGTCTGTTCTCCGGTGGACCGAGACGAACTCGACCAGGTTCCACGATGGGTGGAAGATCTCCACGACACACTCATGGACTTCAGAGCCAGGCATGGGATCGGGAGGGCGATTGCCGCTCCTCAGATCGGCATCCCGAAGCGCATGATATACATGCACATAGACGGACCCACGGTCTTCCTGAACCCTGTCATCGAGGCCAAGAGCCCGGAGATGATGGAGGTGTGGGACGACTGCATGTGCTTCCCGGGCTTACTGGTCCGGGTTTCCCGTCACAGATCCTGCCGCATCCACTACTTTGACGCTGGGTTCGAGCCCCGGGTGCTCGAGGTCGAAGGGGACCTCTCTGAGTTGCTTCAGCATGAGTACGACCACCTTGACGGCATTCTGGCTACCGAACGCGCCATTGATAGCAGATCGTTCGCAATGGACGCCCGGCGGACCACTCCTTCACTATGTCGCTGAGCATGACCTGAGGCTACCGTGTTGTGAGTGCCTGCGGCATCAAGGATCTCCCGGCCTCCGCGGGTCTCTCATACTCTCTAGTGTCGTGAGGTGATATTGTTGCACAGACCCACTATCCTCGAAGTTGATCTATCATCCAAGACGAGTAGAACATACAGGCTATCCCCGGAGTTGGCGCGCCGGTACCTGGGCGGCCCGGGGCTCGGTATCTACCTTCTGAGATACATGGACCCAACACTCGATCCAGTAGTCTTCTGCCCCGGGCTTCTTGTGGGATTCCCGGTTCTCGGTTGCTGCAAGACCACGGTTATGGCTCGGTCCCCTCTCACGGGAATCCTGGGGGAGTCCAGTGCCAGTGCGAGATGGGGGATGTACCTCAAGCGCCTGGGTTACGATGCCTTGGTGCTGGTGGGCCGCGCAGACAGACTGTCGATCGTCCGGGTGGAGCACGGCAGCGTGGAGGTGGATGACGGATCGCGGTTCGCCCTCCTCGACATCCCGGAGTTCGACTCGGCACACCGGGACGTCTACGGGGCGGAATACGAACCAGCACGAATTGCGTCCGCTGCCGAGCGGGACGTCCTGGTGGCCGGGATCGTTCTCGACGAGGAAGTCCCCCGCTATGCCGCCAGGTGCGGCCTCGGCGCGGCCCTCGCGCGCATGGGTGTCAAGGGGATATCTGTCCGTCGCACCCCCTCTGCCCCCGTCCCGGCGGGGGATGTCACCGCGGCGAACCGCACGGTGCTCGCGGAAGTCAGGGAACGTAGCGCGGGTCTGGCCAAAGCGGGAACCGCGGGGGGCGTGGAGTACCGGAACCGAGTTGGAGACCTCCCCATCAAGAACTGGCGGGAGGGCCTTTGGGAAGGTGCGCGCGTGGTCAACGGCCACGCCATACTGGCCTCCATGTCCGGGCGGTCAAAGCCGTGTTTCACCTGCCCGATTGGGTGCACCAAGCTGGTCACCCCGACAGCCGGGGACCTCGCCGGCAAAACCGTCCGGAGCCCGGAGTACGAGACGACCGCTGGATTCGGCCCGATGTGCATGTGTGATGACCCGCTCACTGTAGTCGAGGCTAACGAACTCTGTGACACGCTGGGACTCGACACCATCTCGGTGAGCGCGATCATCTCGTTCGTGATGGAATTGTGGGAGCGGGACATTATCGACCGTGAGACGCTTGGCGAACCCCTGCTCACACAGGGTGTGGTGCCGGAGTGGGGGAGCCGCGAGGCGATTTTGGGCCTCATAAGGGCCATCGCCCGCCGCGAGGGCATAGGTGACCTCCTCGCCCTCGGCTCGCGAGAGGCAGCTCGGCAGATCGGGGGCGATGCCCCGAGGTACGCCATGCACGTGCGTGGGCTCGAGGTCCCCTATCACGACCCCAGGTGTTTTTCGACCATCGCTGCGACCTACGCCACCGCGGCGCGTGGCGCATCCCACAACGAATCCCTCTCATACTACGTCGAGCAGGGGATGGAGTTCCCCGAGTTCGGGCTTGCGCCCCCGCGGGACCCGGAGGATCCTAAGGGGAAAGGCCGGATCGCCTCAGACATGCAGGAACTCGCGGTCCTCTATGATGCTATCGGGCTGTGCAAGTTCATGATGCAGGGGAGGATTCAGCTCTCTGCGATCTCCCGGTGGATCGATGCATGCTTGGGTGATAAGATTCCACCCGAAGAGCTCAGGGAGATCGCATCGAGGGTAATCACGGCGAAGCGCGTCTACGGCATGGAAGTGTGCGGGATGGATCCCGCCGAGGACGGCCTGCCGGAGCGGATCCAAAACGAGCCCAGGCCAAGCGGCGGAGCTGCAGGCCGTACGGTGCCGCTCCGTGAGATCCTGGAGGAGTACTACCAGGCCCGGGGCTTTGAGCCCGACGGAAGGCCGAGTGAGGAGACAATGAAAAGGCTGGGATTGGCATAGTAGCAAACTGGGGGGCGATCATCGGGAGGGGATTGGCGCTCCGGCCGGGGCGGGCACGAGCCCGCCCGTGTTTGGATGCCTCAAGGAGCTCTCGGTAGTTGGCGCCCGCTAAACAGGGCCTGTAGCAGGCACTGTCCACGAGATCGCCCTTGTCATCGTGACCCAATAGGGTATGAGTAAAGTTTCAGTAGGTACAGAGATCTTTCTGTGCCCTAAAACGGAAG
>JANLFS010000108.1 GCA_024655925.1 Bacillota bacterium
TTTCCATGTTCGCCTTCACCGCCACGCCCAAGCCCAAAACGCTCGAGCTTTTCGGCACCCGGCGCGCGGACGGGAAGTTTGGGCCATTCCACCTCTACAGCATGCGCCAGGCCATCGAGGAAGGGTTCATTCTGGATGTGCTCGCCAACTACACTACGTACAAGGCCTATTGGCGGTTGCTCAAGAAGATCGAGGACGATCCCCGGTACGATAAGAAAAAGGCCGAGTATCTACTAAAGTCCTTTGTGGAGCTCCACCCGCACGCGATCAACGAGAAAGTGCGGATCATGGTCGAACACTTCGCCGCGCAGGTGCAGGGCGAGATCGGCGGCAAGGCGAAGGCGATGATCGTCACCCGCTCGCGCCTGCACGCCGTGCGCTACAAGCTCGCCTTAGACAAATACTTGGTGGAGCGCGGGTATCCATTCAAGGCGCTGGTTGCCTTCTCGGGAACAGTGCAGGATGGCGGCCAGTCTTACACCGAAGCCGGCATGAACGGCTTTCCGGAGGCCCAGACCGCGAAGGCTTTCAAGCGCCCGGAGTACCGCTTCTTGATCGTGGCCAACAAGTTCCAGACGGGCTTCGACGAGCCTCTCCTGCACACAATGTACGTGGACAAGAAGCTGGGCGGAGTGAACGCGGTGCAGACCCTTTCGCGCCTGAACCGCACTCATCCTGAAAAGAGAGGCACGATGGTGCTCGACTTCGCCAACGAGGCTGACGAGATCAAGGCGGCCTTCGAGCCGTATTACGAAACGACCCTGCTGTCCGAAGGGACCGATCCGAACCTGCTTTACGAGATCCAAACGCGCCTGGCTGGCTTCCCCGTCTACACCGAGGCAGACGTGAACGCTTTTGCCAAGGTATACTTCGACAAGAGAGCCACGCAGGACCGACTGTATGCAGCCCTTGCCCCCATCGTGGAGCGCTTCCGCGAGCTGACCAGGGATGAGCAGCAGGATTTCCGCGGCCAGCTCACCGACTTCATCCGGCTCTATGCCTTCCTGGCACAGGTGCTCACCTTCGCCGACCCCGACCTGGAAAAACTCTACGTTTTTGCGCGTCACCTGCGACGGCTACTGCCTGCCGATCGCGATACGCTACCCTGGGAAGTGCAGCACAACATCGACATGGAATCCTATCGCATCCAGCAGACGTCAAGCGGCAGGATCACGCTCGATCGGAAAGCCGGCCTGCTCGATCCGCAAAGCACCAAGGGCCCGTATGGGGTCGCGCCGGAGGCACTGGAGCCCCTCTCGCGGATCATTGCGGAGTTGAACGAACGCTTCGGGCTCAATCTCGGACCAGAGCACCGCGTCACACTGGGCTACATAATGGCAAAACTCGACGCCGACCCTGCCCTTGCCGCCAGCGCTCGGGTGAACACGCGTGAAAATGTACGTCTCACATTCGACCAAAAAGTCGAAGAAGTGATTCAGGACATCGTAGACTCGAACTTCGAGCTCTACAAGCGGATCACGGACGATCAGGCGTTCGGCGAAGCAGTGAGGAGTTTCCTCTTCGACCAGTACCTGCGTACACACCGGCAAGCGGAGGAACTGGTCAAACGCGGGGAGTCCAAGACGCTCGAGTTCGAGCCCGCACTGCGTCGGAATCTCAAGGAGAACCGGCAGGACGATCAGAACGTGACCCATGCGGTGCTGAAGACCATCGCCGCGTTCCTCAATACGGAGGGCGGTGATCTGCTGATTGGGGTGGCGGACGACGGCTCGATCGTCGGCATTGAGCGGGATGCCTTCGAGAACGAGGACGAATTCATGCTTCACCTCACGCAGGCAGTTGGGGACGCGCTCGGTGACCGGGCGAACACCTGCATCGACCCGGGAATTCAGGTCCTGCACGGCAGGACAGTTTGCCTGGTGAGCTGCCGGCGCAGCCTTGAGCCGGTGTTCGTGAAGTGGAAGGAGATGGAGGCAAGCCCCGAAGGCGGCTTTTACGTGCGAAGCGGCCGGGGCAGTGTGCGTCTTTCGCCTGAAAGCGCCCAGGAGTACATCCGGACGCGTTTTCGCAGCCGGTCGGCGGGCAAGGGTACCGAGGGATAACCTGCCATGTTCCATACCTATAGGGGGACGACGACAAAGAGCTGCTCAAAATGGTGATGACAGACAACGCCGCGGAAGGCCCTCGCGTGGCATGGCACGCTCACAACAAAGCCCGGCGTGAGCTCTTGGTTAAGCGCGCCCCGGGCGAGGCAGAGACGGGGAAGAGTCTGAACCGCGTCATCCGGCAGATCGTCTCCCGCGCCTCCGAGAGAATGGTAGGCATCCTCCTCGCGTCGGCAGGCCTCAAGAAGCCAGACGTCTCGATCCTTTTCGAGGACCTTCTGGACGCTCTTCCGCATTGGGCCTTCCCAGGCCTCTACCACTCATCTGTTCACGTCAAGGCCGGAGATCTCCTGTTCTCCTGGTCCACACAACCAGAGACATCGATAGACGCCTTCTGGTGGAGAGGCCCAGATGGTTGGTGAACTGGCGTGTATCCAAAGATTCACAGCCCCCCGACACAAGCGCGGCCAGGCCCCCCGCGCTACTGAGCCAGGGGACCCGGCCGCGTGGGTTCCAGGACCAAGCGAGCCGGTCAGGGTCAAGGCCTCACCTACTGGTATCGAAGTACAACCGCAGTCGTCTCCGCAGGTAGCCTGTCCGCAGACACTATGTATTCGCGGCCGGCCGGGCGTTGCACCTGCGCGATCCCGCGCAAGAACTCCTCGGGCCCTGCGAGGGGGAACTTGAGCGACGGGGTCTTGTAGTGCATGGGAATGACCACCCTGGGTTTGACCCTTCTGACCAGCATGAGCGCGCCGGCGGCGTCGATGGTGTACACGCCTCCCACCGGCGCCATCATCACGTCGACGCGTCCCCAGGAGTCGATCGCATCATCAGAAGGGATGTGGCCGAGGTCGCCGAGATGACAGAAGGTGATCCCCTTCATCTCGATGACGAAGACTGTATTCGTTCCGCGCTTCGCCCCACGCTGTTCATCATGGTAGGTCTGGATCCCGCGGAATCTCGCTCCTCGTATACTGTGCTCACCCACACCCTTCAGCACTTGTGGAGACCCTTGAACGACCCCAACGTTGCCGTGGTCGAAGTGCTCGTGGCTGACTGTGACGACATCGGCCCGGACAGCGGGAAGCCTATAGCCCACAGTCTCATCGAACGGGTCCATCAGAACGCGAAGTCCGTCGTCCGATGCCAACAGAAAGCATGCGTGCCCGAACCAGGTTACGGTCACGGTGCCCGCACGGCCGGCTTGAACCCCGATATCCCCTGCATGCATCACCAGACACCTCCTGAACGGGATGTGTGTTCACTCTGCGCGGTCTTTCAGCCTGAGTACCTGAAAGGCGAGAGCTCCCGGGTCCGCCCCCGCACTCGTCATCCTGTCGATCACCCGGCGTATCCTCTCGAGCCCGATCTCGGCAATGGTATTGTACCCCATCTGCCTTGCCGTGGAGCTGGCCGATGTCGGTTCAGGAGCCTGGATGCACATGCATCGGCGTCCACCGCCGTCCTCGCGATTCTGGTTCAGAACCGCGTGAGCAGTGGTGCACGACCCCGCGAAGAAGTCCAGAACTATGTCCTCGCCTCTTGTTGCGATCCGGAGCAGGGAACGGATCAAAGCCGTCGGCTTGGGAGAATCGAACACCGCCCTGCCGTCGAAGAGTTCCTGGATCTCGCGGGTCCCACGTGCAGCCGTCCCGTGCCTCGCCCCATCGAACCAAGTGTTCTCCACCTTTCCGAAGGCTTCCTTCTCCCGGTAGAACACCTTCATCTGCGGGCCGGCGGTACCGGTTCTGCCAAAGACAATCCTGCCGTCTGCCAGCAACTCGCGGAATGAGGCCTCGTTCTGTCGCCAGCACCTTCCCGGAGGGGGCCAGTGTTCCACACCGGTTGTGGGGTTCACAATGGGGTAGGTGAGGTTGGGCCTGATATTCGGCGCGTCGAACGGGTCGGCCTTCCAAGGCCCCCTTGGGTCGCCATCGGGATTTGAGAACCTGCGCGGGTCAAGCGGAAGAGGGTAGGCCGCGAACCCCGGGACAGAGTTCCACCGGCTGGCGTTCGCCCCCTTTAGCCTGCGGTCAGAGCGCCTGCGGTTCTTAGCATAGACCGTGATGTACTCGTGGCTCACGCTGATGTCTGTATCGTTCTGTACCGACTGCCTCGACTGCCACACGATCTGGGCTACGAAGTTGTCCTCACCGAAGATCTCGTTCATGATCATCCTCAGGTGATGGACCTCATGGTCGTCGATGCTCACGAAGATGACACCATCATCCCGCAGAAGCTCCCAGGCAACCGCAAGACGTGGGTACATCACTGAAAGCCACGCCCACCGGTCCCCGAAGTTGTCAGCGTAGACGAACTCGCGCCGGGCGTTGTATGGGGGATCGATGTAGATCATCTTAACCGCGGAGCAGTGAGTCTCCCGCAGGAGTTTCAAGGCTTCCAGGTTGTCGCCTTCGATGAACATGTGTCGCGCGTCCCGAGACCCGGGGGGGTCCACGGATACCGGGACCAACACCGATCGCGCGGGCTCTCCGGCCGCCGCGACTGCGGCTTGCTTGCCAGGCCAGGTGAAGGAGTACTCTTCAGGTCCCTGCTGCCCAACGCCTTGGGCCTTCTGGCCCGTGACCAACTTCAGGTTGCTCTCAGAGCGCATGAGGAGTCCTCCTCTCAGTGCCTCAAGCTTCCTCTCGCCCTTCCGCCAGTTCCTCCTCGAGTCTCTCCCTCTCGCTCATTCGGTGAGCGTTGTAGCGTTTGAGCACTCGGACCGTGGCGCAGTTGACGAAGATGGAATTGAGCCCCGCGTAGGTTGCGAGCCCCAGGATCATCAGAAACCCCGCTGCCCGGAACCCGAGGAGGAGGAGGACGGTGG
Organism: Bacillota bacterium; assembly: GCA_024655925.1. Taxonomy (NCBI): domain Bacteria; kingdom Bacillati; phylum Bacillota; species Bacillota bacterium. The sequence continues at coordinate 4,900 of JANLFS010000108.1, forward strand.
GCAGCACGCCCAGAAGAAAGAGGGCCGCGGCGATGGTGACAGTGGCCAAAGTATAGGCGGGGTTGTCCAGCACGAGCAGGGCGGACCTGCGGATCGCCGTAGGGACCCCTACGTCCTGTTCCACCATGAGCGGGTAGACGTAAACACACACCGACCAGATAAATATGGCCAGATAAACCCAGATTCCGGAGAGCATCATCACCCACGTCGCTCTCACGGTGAACACGAGGGAGATGTCGAGAGCCAGCACCACGAGGACCACAGACTGGACCGCACCTAGCATGGCGGCCCTGAGCCAGAAGCGCCCAAACCCACGGAGGAGATCCCGGGGTCCTGCATCTTCTTTGTGCACTGCCAGGTTTCCGGCGTAAGTGACTGCCGCGGTGAGAGGTGCGACTATCGCGACGAATACAGGCAGGCTCATGGGCGAGAGCCCGAGCCCCAGAATAACCGCGAACATGGCCGGGAAGTACCAGGCTATGCTCATGACGAGCACCATTCCCAGCCTCTCGTAACTGGCGCCCAGGGCTCTGCCGAAGGCTCTGAGGGCTTCACCGGCCGACAGACGTGGCACCCTGCTACATCCTTTCCGGAGCACTGATCCCCATTATTGTCAGGGCATTCGCGAACACGGTCTTCGCCGCATCCACAAGCGCGAGCCTCGCCCGGGTCAAGTCTTCCTCAGGCCCGATCACCCGGCATTCCGTGTACCAGCTGTGGAACAGGCCCGCGAGGTCCAGGGCGTATCTTGCGAGCCTGCTCGGAGCGCGTTCAGCAGCGGCGGACAGAATCTCGTCGGGATATGCCGCCATTTTCTTGATCAGCTCGATCTCGGTCTGATGCGTCAGGGGCGAGAGGTCCGGGTCAGCCCAGGTCTCGGGGGGGACCCCTGCGACCTCCGCCTGCCGGAATATGCTGCACGAACGGGCGTGGGCATACTGGATGTACCACACCGGGTTGTCCATGGTCTGCGCCCGGGCCAAGTCCAGGTCAAATTCCAGGTGGGATGAAGTGTTCCTCATGATGAAGAAGTAACGCGCGGCATCTTTGGGGACTTCCTCGAGCAAGTCATCCATGGTTATGAATTCCCCGGCACGCTTGGACATCTTGACCGGCTGTCCCTCACGCATGAGCGTGACCAGCTGGAGTATCAGCACCTCTAGGGTTCCTTTGGGGTACCCGAATGAGGATATTCCTGCCTGCATCCTACCCTCGTAGCCGTGGTGGTCGGGGCCGAGGATGTCGATGAGTTTCGTGAACCCTCGGACCAGCTTGTCCTTGTGGTAGGCCAGGTCGGGCGCGACGTAGGTGTAAGCACCGTCGCTCTTTACGAGGACCCGGTCTTTGTCGTCCCCGAAGGCGGTTGACCTGAACCACAGGGCGCCCTCGGACTCATAGGTGTGCCCGGATTCCGTCATGCTGGCGATCAGGGCCTCGACCGCCCCCGCCCGCCTCAATTCCCTCTCGGAAAACCACCGGTCGAAGACGACCCCATATGCCTCTAGGGATTTCCGCTGCCAGGCCAGGATCCTGGTCAAGGCGAATTCGCGGAAGAACTCCCGTGCCTGATCCGGGCCCATCTTATCGATCTCCGGGCCGTGGGCCTCCAGTGCAGCCTGGGCTACATCCCGCACGTACTCTCCCCTGTACCCGTTCTCCGGAAATGGGTAGTCCTTGCCTGTAAGCTCCATGTAACGTGCATACACCGATTCTCCCAGGATGTCTACTTGGTTCCCGGCGTCATTGATGTAGAACTCGCTGGCCGCGTCGTAGCCCGCCGCCCGGAACAGCCTGACCAGAGTATCCCCTACCGCGGCCGCCCTCGCGTTGACAACGTTGAGAGGGCCTACCGGGTTCGCGGACACAAACTCGACAAGGACCTTCTCGCCCCGGCCATGATCGGAGCTGCCGTAACGGGGCCCCATCGACCTCACCAGCCGCACAGTCTCATGCAGCCAGGCGGGGTTGAGGCGGAAGTTCACAAAGCCGGGCCCTGCGACTTCCGCGGACTCTATATAGCCCTTCTCGGGCGAGGCCATTATCTCCCTGACGATGAGGTTCGCGAGGTCCCTCGGAGCACGCTTTGCGGCACGCGCCAGAGACAGGGCTATTGTGGTGGCGAACTCGCCGAACTTCGGATCCTTTGGGACTTCGAGTGTGGGCTCGACGGGCACATCTGGAGGGATGTGACCCGCTTGCTTCAGATTGTTCACGGCGTTCTCGATTGAAGTGGAGATGTGTTGTCTCAGCTTGTCCATGATGTTCTGTGTCAAAACGTCCTCACCTTGCCTTTGAAGGCAGTATTCCGCGCCTCGCGCGGGAAATCCTCCTGGTTGAAAGCCTCCAGGCCTCAGGTTTACAGCCCTCCAGACCAAATGTATAATTGGCTCAGCATACTGGCACGCAGCAGAGTGCGCCCGGTCTCGGAGGTCGGTTCCTTGCTCGGCAGCACTTGGGATACGGAACTCAGGTTCGAATCTGTGTCAAAGTCTTTCGGAGAACGGAGGGTTCTCCGAGAGGTTTCGGCTTCGATACGGACAGGCCAGATCCTTGCAGTTGCAGGCCCGAACGGCTCAGGCAAATCCACGCTCCTCAGGATAGCCGCTGGGCTCTTGCATCCATCTTCCGGCCGAGTGCGGCTCATCCGGGGCGGGACCGACGCCTCATCATCGGCTCGGCGTGCTCTAATCGGGATGGTGTCCCCTGATCTCACTTTGTATGACGAACTCTCCGCTCTTGAGAACTTGAGATTCTTCGCCCGGGTCAGGCAGATCGACGATTCCACTCAGCGCCTCTTGGCTCTATTGGACTTGGTCGGACTGGCCGGAAGACATCACGACCTTACCGGGTCCTACTCATCCGGGATGAAGCAGCGGTTGCGGTACGCGTTTGCCCTTCTGCACAATCCGCCTGTGCTATTACTGGACGAGCCCACGGCGAACCTAGATGAGGCCGGGGCGGCGCTGGTCCGAAGGCTCATCGATGAGAGAAAGCAGCCTTCCTGTGTCGTGCTGGCATCGAACGAACCGGAGGAGGTGGCCCTGGGCGATGTCGTGGTACGGCTTGGTTCGTGAGGTCCTCGCCGTCCTCGACAAGGACGTGAGGTCCGAGTTCCGAACTAGATACGCGGCAAACTCCATCGCGTTGTTCGCTGTGACCGCCCTGGCTGTAGTCAGCTTCTCGGTCACCCCCTACTCCCTGGACGCTGACGTCCGGGCGGCGTTTCTATGGATCGTCCTGTTCTTCTCTGCCATGACCGGGCTCTCGCGGTCGTTTGTTCGGGAGGAAGAGTCTCGCACGGCGATGGCCCTCAGGCTGGCGTGCCTACCAAATGCCGTCTATCTGGGCAAGCTCCTTTTCAACATAGGCCTCCTCGGCGCGATCGAGACCATCGTCGTCCCACTCTTCTTCGTATTGATGGATACCACCCCTGGGCACATCGGGCTGTTCCTCGCGGCCTTGGTATTTGGGACTATCGCCCTCGCGGCGTCGACCACAATCGTCGCGGCCATCATTTCGCGGGCGAATGCCAAGGGCGCCCTCTTTGCGGTCCTCTCTTTCCCGCTGGCCCTTCCGGGGCTTGGGGCGTCCATCCGGGCAACCGTGGTTGCCTTCTCCGGGGGCGGCCTTCCGCAGGCGGCTGGGGATATCAGGCTGCTCATCGGGCACGGTGTCATCATGATGGCGCTTTCCCTTCTCCTTTTCGAATTTGTCTGGAATGATTGAGCCTTGAGTGAGGTGCGCGCATGTTCGCCAAGTGGTTTCTCGGGATCTGGATGACCGTCGTGGTGCTCGCAGCTTTCACATGGGCGCCCGCTTCTGCGGACCTCGGCCAGATATCCAGGATCATCTTCTTCCACATTCCGACCGCGTGGGTGTCGGTCCTAGCCTTCCTCGCGTGTATGATCTACAGCATCAGGTACCTACAGAGACGCGACATCGAGGACGACCGCGCGGCCGCGTTCTCCGCCGAATTGGGACTTCTCTTCAGCCTGATTGCGACTGTGAGTGGGTCCATATTCGCCAAGTCCACGTGGGGATCATACTGGAACTGGGATCCACGCGAGACCTCCATTCTCGTTTTGCTTCTCATCTACGCGGCGTACTTCGCACTCCGAAGCGCAGTTGATGAGCGGGAACGCCGGGGCGCGCTCGCCGCCGTCTACGCAGTGCTCGCATTCGTCACTGTCCCGGTACTTGTGTTCGTCGTCCCACGCTTGCCTGCTGTCCAGTCTCTGCACCCGACCGATTCTGTAGTGACGTCAGGCGGGAAGCTCAACATGGACGGGCGCATGTTCGTGGTGTTTCTTGCTTCTCTCGCAGGCTTCACCGGTCTGGCAGCCTGGGTGTTGAGGCTCAGGATCCGTGCCGCCCGGGCCTTCGACCGAATCGTCAAGGAGG
>JANLFS010000109.1:0-8474 GCA_024655925.1 Bacillota bacterium
GAAGAGAACCACGCTGGCGGCTGTCCTGTCAATACCGCAAGGATCTTCCCCCCGAATTTACACCACTACCTAGGACACTAACCGGAACAGGCTCAGAATCACTGCCAAGTTGGCAATCTGCGATTGGCTCTAGACACTATCATCAACTGGTTGGAATTCACATTGCAGAGAGAAGGATGATCCAATTGAGCTGACGTTCCGGTTCAGGCTGCGGCGGTGATCAAATCCTCACGCGTGTGCACCTGCGCCACAGACATCCTCGCCCCGTGGTGCAGGATTCTTGATCGCAGCCGAGAAACTCTATCCAGCAAACACGAGCGCCTTCCCCGGAAGAGAGGAGGCTTCCGCGGCTTGCACTCTCCTGGACTGAGGGATTTCACGTCCGGCAGCATTCCACGCCATCTGATCACTTTCGCCATCCCGATGCTTCTGGGCAACCTCATGCAGGCAGCCTACAACACCGTCGACAGCATCTGGGTAGGGCGAGTACTGGGGCCTCAGGCACTGGCGTCTGTCGCCGTTGGGCACCCCATAGTGTTCGCCATGATTGCACTCGTGACCGGGCTAGGAGTCGCCACGACAGCCCTCGTCTCGCAATACTATGGCGCCCGAGAGAACGATCTCGTTCGGGCTACCATCGCCAACTCCATCACACTCATGGCCGTCCTCGGAGTGGGCATATCCCTTGTGGGCTATGTCCTCCGATGGCCGTTGCTCCGTGTCCTGCGCGCGCCTGAAGACATCATCTACACGGCGGCGACCTATCTCGGCGTATACGCTGCTGGATTTCTCCCCACATTCCTGTACAACGTGGCCAGTGCGGTTCTCCGTGGTCTTGGGGACTCCCGAACACCTCTGCGGTTCCTCGCCTATGCAACAATCATGAACATCATACTTGACCCGATATTCATCTTCGGGCTCGGCCCACTCCCACGAATGGGCGTGGCCGGTGCAGCATGGGCCACCGTCATCTCCCAGAGCTTCGCGGCGGTGGCTGCCCTCATCTACCTCGTGAAGCCGTCACGTCTCATCGACGCCTCTTGGCACCTTCTGAGCCTTGATGCCCGCCTCACACGTGCGACGATCAGGATAGGCGTTCCCGCAGGGGCGCAACAGACCCTCGTCTCCCTCGGCATGATGGCAGTGATGTCACTGGTGAATCGGTTCGGGAGTGCCACCACGGCTGCGTTCGGCACAGGCAACCGGATCGACCAGTTCGCCTTCATGCCTTCCGTTTCCATTGGTCTTGCGGTGACCGCCCTGGTGGGCCAGAACCTCGGTGCGGGCAGGGATGATCGCGTGCCGCTGATAGTCCGATGGGGGCTCGCGCTGGCATGCTCGATCACGGGAGTGGTAGCCCTCGTCGCTCTGGCGTTTCCCCGGATCCTGGTGTCGCTGTTCACCACAGATGCGGAGGTCCTGTCGATCGGCAGCTCGTACCTGCGGCACCTGGGTGTAGCCTACGTGGGGTTCGCTGCCTACCACGTGTTAACCGGAGTAATGCGCGGGGCGGGTGATACAATGCCCACGTTCTTCATAACCCTCGCGGGCCTCTGGTTGGTGCGAATACCTCTCGCCGCGTACCTCTCATCCTCATCCGCCCTCGGAACGCGCGGAATCTGGATAGCTATGACCGTCGGCTATTTCGTGGCCCTTGGGCTTGGGTACACCTATTACCGAACCGGCCGGTGGAAGACGCGAACCATGATCCGCCGCTCGCAGATCCCTGATGGACCCGGCCCCGCAACAGGGGAAAGCGCCGCGGCGTCCGATTGACACTCTGCCGCACAGACGAGATAAAGCCACTCTCTCATTCCTGGCGCCTAGACTGTTGGTATGGATGCGTTCATGGGCTTGCCCGGAATCACACTACGGCCCAGTCGAGAGGTGAAACTCCATCCCAAGAAGGACGTACTCCTCATCAAACCCGCACTTGCGGTAGAATGCCTGAGCCAACGTGTTCGTCCGTTCCGTACCCACTTCAAGCTCATCCATTCCTCTTGCCAACGCGGCTTCTTTCGCCGCCGTCACAAGCAGTCCCCCGATGCCCAGACCACGCTTCTTGCTGCTGACCACCAGCTCATTTATGAGCGCGGTACCGCCTTTGTGAAACAAGGTCTTATAGAAGATCAGTGAGATGAAACCAACGACATCCCCGTCTGCAACAGCCACCAGGTTCAGGTAGACTTCGGGCAGAACGGACATCTCCCGAAACAGTAAGGCAAGGTCCTCCAACGCGAAGCTGGAAGTAGAACTGCTCACTTCAGCAAGGTCCTTTAGCAGACCTTCAACCGCGGGCAGGTCCTCTTCCTCCAGACGCCTCACCTCCGCCTTGGAACTGCTCACGTCCACCACGGCTCACCTCGCTCCTCTCCTCGGAGTCCGGTTCTACAGTCCCCGCGCCCGAATGTACTCCTGTACATCCACGTTGTAGGTCACTTCCTCAACGTTGAACACCGCCCAAGGGGTGCCCTCGTCAAACCAGGTCAATGCACCAACTGTCATCGTGGGGGTTCCTTTGAGATTACTCCACTCCAGCGCTTCACAGATCCAAAGGGTTTTCTGTTCATCGGCAGCATCTTTGTATCGCATGGCTTCCAGGAAGTGCACGAGACCCGTGGTGGGATCGAAGCGGACGATCAAGTGCTCTTCATCCTCATTGAATGGGACGATCAACACCGCAGTGTCCTCGTCTATCGGTTCCCAGCGCACGCGTGAGTCGGTGACAAAGATCGAGGGCAGCCATATCGATTCAGCCCACAAACCCAGATTGGCAGCCTGGTTCACTTTCGGCTCGTTTTCAACGACGTCGAACGGCAATTCCAGGCGGGTCTTGCCATCGAGATAGTGTTCGTTCACTGTCATCAACGGCAGCCCATAGACGGTCGCTTCCATGTAGTGCCGGTAACCATGCCCGGCGTCGTGGGTGAAGCGGAAACGCCCCGGGAAGGTGATAGGGCCCAGCCGGATCTTGGCCCTCCCAGTGATGACCGCGGACTTGACCACCGGCACGTTCTCACCATAGATCCTGCGATAGAAGCGCTCCACAGGCTTTGGCAAGCCGTCAGGCAGGGCAATCGTTTGCAGCTCTGGGGACTGCTGAGGGTAGCTCGGAAATGGAGCGGGCCGCACCTGCAACCCCAACCAGCCCAGCACGATGACTGCAGCAAGGGCACCGACAACGACGGCAACCGCTTTCACGAGTCCTGTCCTCCTTTCAGCGCAACCCTGCTAGATATCCCTCTCCATGTAGCGTTTTCCCCAAGGGCAGTCCGTCTCCTACACTCCGCAATCTGGTCTCATCTGTGGACCATTCTGAGATGGCACGCGCAGTAGTGTCCGGCGCCCAGGTCTATCAGATCAGGCTCCTCATGTCTGCAGATCTCTCGAGCGTGCCTGCACCTCGTGTGGAACCTGCATCCCGCAGGGGGATCGATCGGGCTCGGGACATCACCTTGCAGAAGTATTCTGTCGCGTTTGGCCCCGGGGTCAGGTATCGGTATGGCCGACAGCAATGCCTCGGTATATGGGTGCATCGGGTGAGAATAGAGCGTCTCTTTGGGCGCCAACTCCACGATCTTGCCAAGGTACATGACGGCCACCCTGTCGCTTATGTGCTTCACCACCGACAGATCATGAGCTATGAAGACATAGGTCAAGCCGAACTCGCGCTGAAGATCCTGAAGGAGGTTGATTACCTGTGCCTGTATGGATACGTCGAGGGCAGATACCGGCTCGTCGCATATGATGAGCTTGGGGTTGAGCGCCAGTGCCCGGGCCACGCCAATACGCTGCCGCTGGCCACCCGAGAACTCGTGTGGATACCGGCGGGCATGTGACCTATCCAGCCCGACAACTTCGAGCAGATCGGTCACCTTCTTCTCCCGTTCGGCGCCATACGCCAGGCCGTGTACGTGAAACGGCTCCCCGATTATCTCACCTACAGTCATACGCGGGTTCAGAGACGAAAACGGGTCCTGGAAGACAATCTGCATATGTCGCCTTATCTCGCGCATTTCGTGCCTGTTCAGTCCAAGCACGTCACGGCCCTCGAAGATGATCCGGCCTGAAGTTGGTTTCTCTAGCCCCAGCAGAAGCCTGCCTGTGGTCGACTTGCCACATCCACTCTCACCCACGAGCCCGAGAGTCTCACCTCGTTCGACGTCGAAGCTGATGCCGTCCACGGCGCGCACTGCTCCCACACTTCTCTGCACGATGATTCCGCGTACGATCGGGAAGTGTTTGACCAGATTCTCCACGTGGAGCAGTAAATCACCCACAGTGTTTCACCCCCGATGCAGGCCGGGCCAAATGACACCGCACTTCGTGCCCTGGCACAACCTCCACGAGTTCGGGTGCATCAGTGAGACAGCGCCCTTCCGCCATCGAGCACCTGGGACTGAACCTGCACCCTCTGGGCATTCCGAACGGACTCGGGACCACTCCTTCGATGACCTGAAGCCGGTCTCGGTTCTCGTTGAGCTTGGGGATGGACCCGAGCAGCCCCCGAGTGTACGGGTGCCCCGGCTTGTAGAAGATCGTGGCAACATCAGCAGTCTCGACGATCTGGCCTGCGTACATCACTGCCACTCTGTCCGCCATCTCTGCGATGACACCGAGATCGTGAGTGATCAGCATGATGGCGGTCCCGAATTCGCGTCTGAGCTGTCGCATCAAATCCAGTATCTGTGCTTGTATCGTCACGTCTAGTGCGGTCGTCGGCTCGTCAGCGATCAGAAGGTGCGGGCTGCACGACAGGGCCATGGCTATCATCACCCGCTGACGCATGCCCCCACTCATCTGATGCGGGTACTCGTCGATCCGCTTCTCAGGCGAGGGTATGCCCACTCTTCGCAGCATGTCGATGGCCTTCTTGCGCGCTTCCCGCCGGTTGGCGCGCTGGTGCAGGGTGATCGCCTCGACTATCTGGTCACCTACGGTGAACACTGGGTTGAGGCTCGTCATGGGCTCCTGAAAGATCATGGCTATGTCGTTGCCTCGGATTCTGCGCATCTCTGACTCGGGCTTGGCCAGAAGGTCCTCGCCGGCAAACAGGATCTCCCCTGATTCGATCCGTCCAGGGGGATTGGGTATCAAGCGCATGATCGAAAGAGACATCACACTCTTTCCGCACCCGCTCTCGCCAACAATACCGAGAGTCTCCCCTGCGTCCACTGTGAAACTCACGCCATCGACCGCTGTTATGGTTCCGTCCTCTGTACGAAAGCGGGTCTTGAGGTTCCTCACGATCAGCAGTGGTTCCGGCACCTTCGATAATCCTCCTCAGAGATTCTTCGCCTCCAGCACCGCAAGCAACGCGCCGTACTGAACCTGCACAAGGTCGCGGATAGGCACCACGGAGTATTGCAGGTTCTCTTCGATATCGGTTGCCCATCCATCTATCCGCCGAACAAGTTCTGCGCTTGCTTCTTCGACAACGGAATCCGGTGCCACCCCGATCTGCGCAGCGAAGGCACGCTGCAGCATACTGGCAATGAGCATGCGGTAGAAGGTACCGACATAAAGCGAATCAGCTTCCTGGGCCACCGTGGCCTTGGCATCCATGCCCTCTGCCTCCAGAGCCCATTTCTCCTGACTCGGAAGAGACCTCAAGCCTGAACCCACAAACGTGGCTACTGCTTCGAGAAACAGAGTCCCTTCCGTGACTCTGCCGGCCGTGGTCTTGAGCAACCAGTCCAGAGTCTCCAGGATCTCCTTCGCCTTCTGGACTCCCTCGAGTACTACCTCTCGCCGTGTCCTCTCAATGGGTGTGACATCTCCGATCTTGGGGGACATGAAGTACGGAACTTCGGTGACCAGAGAGAATGGCTTGCACACGGTATTGGCGTACTCGGTGCTGCCGGCTCCCGCCACGATGTAAGAGGCGGGATCCCCCTCCGCGTACATCTCGTAGTAGTCGTATGAGTCAGCGGTTGTCGAGGTCTGGTATACTGCAGGATACAGCTCTTTCACCCACGGGACCTCTGGTTCACCGAGGGACAGGGGGATGCCCCGTTCGACCGGGATTCTGTGTAGAATGTCATGCGCTCCTGGCAGGTCCTCTGAGACGTAGTAGTAGGCCCCACCGAAGCCAGCGTTGTGGAGGGAGTACATCACGTCAGGCCGGGCTATGTCGATTGCACGCATCAGAGCCTGAGTCTCCGGCTTGGGGGAGTCCCACACAAACGTCTTGTAGCGCATAGGGAAGGTCCACTCGACCTGGTCCTGCGGCTTGGGGCGGTAGAAGTTCTTCGCGTAGTTGCGGATGCTGAAAGGCCCCCGGAACCATCCCTCATTGAGTCTGGTCCCATCCGGATCCACGCATGGCAGTATGAACCACGTGCGGCCTTCGGCCAATGAGTCATCAGCGGCTATCTCATCGATGAGGAAATGAGCAAGCATGGCCCCGATGGGTTCGTTCGGATGCGGACATGCGAACACCAGGATCCTCGCCGGGCCGTGGCCGATCCTCACCATCGGTATGGGTTGGCCTTCAGTGGAGGTCCCAACGATCTCACATGTGACTGCGGAGGATCTCTCACGTGCGAGATCAAAGGCATGTTGGTACAGTTCCGCCGCCGTAAGAAAGTGCGTATACTCGGGGACCCGTTTGAGCCTATCATCTATTGTCATGAGCTCTCCTCCTGTCACACGGGACTAGTTCAGCTGTTTCGAAAGCCGCGGATCAAGCGCATCTCTCAGCGCATCCCCTACGAAATTGAAGCTCATCACCACGAGGAAGATACAGAGCCCGGGCCAGACGATCATGTTCGAATTCAACAGTATGAAGTCCTTCGCCTCGCTCACCATCGCCCCCCACTCTGGCGTAGGGGGTTGGACTCCGAAGCCGAGGAACCCGAGCGCGGCGGAGGACAGAATTGCGCCTGGAATACCCAGGGTCGCTGACACAATGACTGGAGTCAGAACATTCGGCAGAATGTGTCTGAACATGATCCTGGCATCGCCACACCCGAGCGCCCTGGCTGCCTGTACAAAGTCCTCAGACTTCAGCGAGAGAACCTGGGCGCGCACAAGCCGCGCGTACAATGGCCAGCTAACTAGGCCCAGCACCCACATGACATTGTAGATGGAAGGCCCGAGGATCGCCATCACTGCAATGACCAGGATGAGAAATGGGAAAGCGTAGAATATCTCTACCAACCGCATCACAAGGTGGTCCACCCACTTGCCGTAGTAGCCCGCCAGCAGGCCCAGACAGGTACCCAGAGTGCTGGCAATGGAGACCACCACGATGCCTGTCAACAGCGAGATCCTCGACCCGTAGATCAGTCTTGACAGAGTATCCCGGCCGAAGTTGTCGGTGCCAAGGTAATGGGCGGGCGAACCAGGCGACAAGAATGCGTTATCAAGATTCATGGTGTATGGATTGTGCGGTGCAACACTGGGAGCGAACACGGCGGCAAGTATGAACAACGAGAGGAGAACAAGCCCTATCACACCCAGTCTATGTCGGAAGAACACCCTGGCGATGTGTCCAAGCTCGGATCGAAGCGCGCTGCGTATATCCACACTCTTACTCATAGCGTATCCTCGGATCTATCAAAACGTAGAGCAGGTCGATGAGTAACGTCACCGCGACGAAGCTGACTGCAAACACGAGAACAGTGCCCTGAATTAAGGGGATATCCCTCTGCTTCACCGCGTTCACGGCTAGCATCCCCAAACCAGGCCACGAGAAAATGGTCTCGATGATTACCGCTCCACCCAGGAGCGACCCGAACTGCAATCCAAACGTAGTGACCACAGGCAGGAGCGCGTTTCGGAATGCATGCTTGTACAGGACTTTCCGTTCGTATACCCCCTTGGCCCGGGCAGTCCTCACGAAGTCCTGCGACAAAGCGTCCAGGACTGACGCGCGAGTGAGACGTGTGAGTATGGCCGCCATCCCGCTGCCCAAAGTCACAGACGGGAGGATGAGGTGACGCAAGAAGGGGCCAAGCCCATCTGCGACGCTGCGCATCCCCCGAATTGGCAACCACCTGAGCTTCAACCCGAACAGTATGATCAGCAGAAGTCCCAGGTAGAAGCTGGGGATTGACACCCCCACCATCGCAAGGGTCGTCGCTCCATAGTCGATGATACTCCTACGCTTTGCAGCCGCCAACACCCCTAGGGGTACTGCGATGATCACAGCTACAAGCGCTGAACTCAGTGAGAGAATCAAGGTATTCCCGAATCTCTCGCGAATCTGATCTGCCACAGGCCTCCTGTACACGATGGACCTTCCCATGTCTCCGTGCAACAGCTTCCACATGTAGTCCCCGTACTGCATATACCAGGGCTTATCGAGACCTAGCTCACGCCTGAGCCGCTCCACGTTTTCGGGGTTGGCGGTCTCAGAACCCAGCATCAGTTTGATGGCGTCGCCCGGGGCAAAGCTGACCATTGCGAAGACTACAAACGTTATGCCTATGAGGACGGGGATGGTAACCAGTATCCGACGGACGATGTAT
>JANLFS010000109.1:8484-9279 GCA_024655925.1 Bacillota bacterium
GAGCACTGCTGGACTCTCCTGTCGAAAGCCCCGTCCCTCCCAGGAGAAGGACGGGGCTCTTGCTCTATCTCACGCCCTCATCTCGGGAGACGGTGACACGTGTGATGTTACTTCGAAAGCCACACGTTGTTCTCCAGAGATACAAGGTGCAGGCCACCCCACGGCGGGACGAAATCGTTGACCCTGTCGCTGACTATCGAGTAACCCCATTCGAAGTAGAGGGGGATCACTGCCCTGTCTTCCATGACTTTCTTCTGGGCCTGTTTCCACAGACTTTCGAGTTTCTTCTGATCTACGGTGCGAAGCGCCTCATCGAGCAGAGAATCAACCGTGGTGTTGGAGTAGAAGTGGGCATTGGTCTTGCCGATGCTGCTGCTGTGGAACAGGGAATGCAGCCCCGTCGTGCCGGCGAAGCTAAAGTCGAAGAACACAGTGGAGTTCCCGTCGATCAGGTCTGCAACCCATACGGCCGTGTCCTGCTGCAAGACTGACGCGTCAATTCCGAGCTCTCTGAGTTGAGTCACGAGAATGGTCAACACTCGAACCTGGGAACCCGGTATGGTCTTGATCTCCACCTTGAGAGGCTTGCCATTGCGGTCGAGGATGCCATCGCCGTTCGTATCCTTGAAGCCGGCCTTGGCCAGTTGTGCTTGTGCCGCCTTGGGGTCGTACTTCCACAGGCCCTTGAGGGTCGGATCGTAGCCGAAAGGCACCCATGGCGGGCACTGCCCGTAGGCCCTCTCGCCGAAAGGAGCCACGACAGCCTTGAACGCCGCATCGATGTCGATGGCTTTG
>JANLFS010000110.1 GCA_024655925.1 Bacillota bacterium
CCGGGCGGCGGCCGAGCTCGCGTTTTAGCCTGAAGTACTCCTCCATCATCCTCTTTGGAAGAGGATCATTCTTCCGTAGAACCTCAAACAGATCCAGCAGGCGGAAATCGAAGTGAACCTCGCAGCCTTCCGGATACGGCGGGCCCGCAGTCCCCAGCCCATCCTTTCGGGGCAAGACGGGGTTATCCCCAGCCAGGAGCGCCGGGATGTAGTGGGCTCGCTTGTAGTTGCCTATGAAGTCCAGGACAGTGAGGAAGTCCTTTCCCGGGTATTTTCTCAAGCCGCGACCAAGCTGCTGCAAGAAGACGACGAACGATTCAGTGGGCCGGAGGAACATGACAGTGTCCAAGCACGGGATGTCCACGCCCTCATTGAAGATGTCTACTGAGAATATGACCTGGAGGTTGCCTTCCTTGAGCGCTTCCACAGCCTCGACCCTGTCCACACACGCGTCCGAAGTGGAACCTCCGCTGTGCACTGCAGCAGCCTTGACACCATGCCGCCGGAACCACCTGGCCATGTACTCAGCATGGGCGATTCCCGCGCAGAACCCGAGCGTCCGCCGGCCGGCGAACTGCCTGTACTTCTCAAGGACCAGATCCGCCCTCTCTGCTCTCGACAGCTCCCTCTCCAGCTGCTCAACAACATACTGGCCGTTGCGGATGTCGATCTTGGAGTAGTCCGTGCACGAATCGAAGACTCCATAGTATTTGAATGGGGTCAACAGATCCCGGTTGATTGCGTCTTTGAGATAGGACTCGTACACCACATTGTCGTCGCACAGCTCGTATATGTCCCTGTTGTCCATGCGGTACGGTGTGGCGGTGAGCGCGAGGACGAAGGCGGGTTGGAAATGCTTGAGCACTTTCACGTAGCTGTCCGCAGCAGCGTGGTGGAACTCATCGACCACCATATAGTCAAACCGATCAGCGGGGAACTCGGCCAACCGGTCCTCTCGGGCGAGGGTCTGGATGGTCGCAAAGCAGATATCGGCATCCACGTCTCGTCTCTCGCCGCACACGAAGCCGCGCCGCGATTGAGGCCTAACCCGCCCGAAACTCGCCTCCGCCTGCCGGAGTATCTCCTCCCTGTGCGCGATGAAGAGGACTCTCGAGAATTCGGCGGAATCGAATGCCGCAAGGTATGTCTTCCCGATCCCCGTGGGTGCCACGACAAGTCCGCGCCTTACCCCTTCTTCCCTGGCCCTCTTAAGGTAGTAGAGCGCCTCGATCTGCATGCCGAAAGGGATCGGAACGTCCTTGTGATCGTCTTCCTCGACCTCGCGCTGGGGAACAGGCCAAGGCACGGCGGGGGCCGGACCCAGCAGCGGGTATACTTCCCGCGAAGGCACCCGGGCTTTACGCCAGTTCATGGCGTAATTCTTGAGGGTCTCCAAAGTGAGCGGATTGGATCGGTTCCAGAAGAGGTCGTCAAATCCCTGTGAGAACCGGAGGTATGCCTCCCTTGCCTCGGATGCCCTGACGCAGTAGTTCCACTCGATCCCGTAGGTTAGTCCTGATGCCGACAGGTTCGAGGACCCCACGTAAGCTTCGCTATCGTCCTCGTAGTCGAACAGGTAAGCTTTTGGATGAAAGGGGCGCGCCCCGTCGGAGAACAGCCTGATCTCCGCACGCGGACCCAGGACATCCAGCAGATAGTAGAGGGCCGGTGGCTCGGTAACAGACATGTAAGTGCTAGTCAGTATCTTGATGGGAACCCCCCGGGATGCCGCTCGGGCGAGAGCTTCTCCTATGAGCTTGGCACCGGACTCCATG
The DNA here is from genome assembly GCA_024655925.1 of Bacillota bacterium. Taxonomy (NCBI): domain Bacteria; kingdom Bacillati; phylum Bacillota; species Bacillota bacterium. Next base: position 1,776 of record JANLFS010000110.1, read on the forward strand.
AGAAAGGCGACCACAAACCGAACCCCAATGGCTCGATCGACGCAGTGTTCTAGGTGGCGGATGAGATGATCCTCGCCTCCGAGAACCGCGTTGGACCTGCCCATCATCTGGTCGACGCACCCCATTCCCTGGGACCTCAAGATGAACCGGATTCGCTCGTCCCGCCGAATTCGCCCCTTAGCATGAAGTATTCGCCCCCACGCAGGAGTATCCTGCGAGAGATCCCCGACCCCCACCTCGCCCCCCTACCCGATCCGTCGTGGAGGCGAGGGCGGGTTCGTGGAACCGGGCGAGGCATGCCGTCCATTCCCCGCCATGAAGGTAGCCAACCTCTTGCAGCGCAAAGTATATAGGGCTCCGATATGCGCCGCGGGGAGGCGTGTGCGCCTGGTTGACGATTGCCCGGCGGGGCTGCGCGAGTCACGCGCGCCGCCGCGCCCCCCAGACGGGCAAGACCGGCGTGCCCCCGGTCCGATTTCTGGTGTCGTGCTAACCGCACACATGCCGCCAAACGGGTGGGCGCAGTCCATGCCGACCTTCCCCCGAGATCGGCGGCGAGCATAGCCCTTAGAGACCCTACCAGGGTCAGCGACAGGGATAGCCATTGGGGCCCGACCGGGTTCGGCAAAAGGAGGTTCGCAGGCGTCGGACGAACGTGCAAGTCAGCCCGAAAGCCAGGCAAAGCAGTGTTCGGCCAAGGGGGACGCCCGGGCGGCGGCGGCCCTGTATAAGCAGGCATACGACATCGAGCCCACCTGTTTCAGGGCGAGCAGGTACATTCACTTCATGCGCGTCCAGTCGAGACAAAGCGCCCGCGCGGCGGCGCGCTTCGCAGAGCAGGTCTCGAAGCTGTGGTACGGGGATCAGTGGTTTGTGCGAGAGCACGTGTGGGCAATACATGCGGCGTATATCAGATCATCAGGGCAGGAAGGCGAGGACGAGGGTGAACCTGGCTCAATCGATCAGGTGGGCTACAACACGATGGTGAAAGCGGCCGAACGTATTCTGGAATTGACCCAAGAAACCCTGCCCGTCAGGCGCACAGTGTTCGCAGTAGCCAAAGAGGCCTAGCGCCGCAATGACTGGGAGGACGTGCTCAGACTCGTCCAGAGGCTCGATGAACACAGCCTGTCGACCCAGTCCAGAGAGGTGAACGGTAGATCAATCCTGTCCGAGCATGAACAATGGCTCGTCCTACTGTCGCGCGCGCTCTACGAGACCGGCCAGATGTCGGAGTGCATAGTCCGCGCGGACCTAGGGATTGCGACCTACCCGAAGGCTCTGGCATTTCACCGAATCAAGGCTCTGGCGACCACGGAACACGTAAGCCCCGAGGAAGGCCTCAAACAGCTGGAGCAGGCACATTCCCGGTTTCCCCGACAACGCTACCTCGAACAGGACATCGCCCGGCTGCACAGACGGCGCGGGAACCCCGAAGCGGCACTGCGCTGGTATTGCGAGGCAGCTGAATCCCCGAGGGACATCTCCGGGCGCATTACGATGTTTGAGGAGATGGCGGACCTGCTTTCCGAGACCGGGCGATGGCAGGAGGCCGGTGACCACCTGAAGCTTTCATGGGCCATAGCAGTCCGAGAGGGTTGGCAGAAAAGGGCAGACAAAGTAGGTCAGCAACTGAAGGACCCGGCGTCGTCCCACCCGACAGATATCCTGGACCCCGGGGGGGCAGACCTCACCTTCGGTTGAAACTGCCGGGAGCCCGTGCAGCGCCTTTTGGCGCAAGGTGGTCTCTTCAGCGCTTGCGAACGGCTCGGGGGTGATCAGCAAGTGGTTCCCAGACCGCCTTTTCGGATTCGTCAAGCAGTCAGGCGGCGAGGACATCTTCTTCCACGGCAAGGACTTCAACGGCCACGGTCAGCGGCCCTGCGTTGGAATGGAAGTGATGTTCCAAATCCGCGACTCATACGACACCGCGAAGGGCCGTAGCAGCCACAAGGCTGTGAAGGTGACCCCAAGCAGCAAACGGTAGACGGGTCGGGAGACATGTGAGCCGCCAAATGCAGAACAGACCTGGGCCTGCGGACCCGGGGCCTGGCAGACAGCGGATGCGTTACCGTATCGCTTTATCGAATCATTTTGTATGCAGTGTAGATCAAAAGGACCGCGAACGCCTTCTTCAGCATATGGACAGGCACGTGGGCCGTGAGCCAGACCCCGGCCCATGTCCCTGCCACAGCTCCGACTGAGAGGAGTGCAGCACTTCTCCAGTCGACGTTGCCCCTCGCCGCGTGCTGTGCTGTTCCGATTATCGCCGTGGGAACGATCACTGCAAGAGAGGTACCGATCCCGACCAAAGTGGACTTGCCCAGCAGGAACACTATCGCCGGCACCAATATCACTCCTCCGCCGACGCCCAGCGCGGCGCTGAGAATCCCTGCTCCTAATCCTGCCACCAGAGTTCCGAGCACAATGCCACCGCCTCAACAGGAGTACCGAGATTCCCTGGATATCGTCGACGTACCCTATTCGACCCGGGTCCGGGCAAACCTTCTTCGCCCGGAGGGGGGAACGTGAATCGATCCGCCGTAGATGCTGGTCAGCGGAGCATAGGACTGGCAGCATGTCCTGTCAGTCATGCCACGGGCCAGCCGGCCCGCACTTTGAGGCCAAGGGGGACAAGCAGAAACGGGACACGATGGAGGCGTCCTGCGATTCCGGCCTGTGCGGGCAGTGCCACTCCCAGTACTCAGAGTGGGAGAAGTCCCGCCACTCAGACGGCTACTCCTTCGACTGTCACGTAATAGCCCAGGCCCCTCTTGCTCAACTGCGCCAAGTGTAACCATCCCGAAGGCTTCACCGAGGCCATGGATCTCGCGAGCAGGGCGAGGACAGCGCCCGTCTCGCCTGTCACGACTCGCACCCGATGACAAGCCGGCGCAGTCCGAGGTTGAGCGCACCGGGCCTAGGACAGACAAGTCGGAGCTGTGCGGGATGTGCCATCTTTACGTGGACGGCTCCGACATCAACGGCAGGCAGTCGCAGATACGCGTGCTCTGGGAGGAGCTAGGCGCTCTCCTGCGCGACCTGAACGGCGGGGTTCTCCCTTGGTACAGACCGGGCGACAAGTGGGCGACTTGTGACCGCGGAGGGACGCTCCCGTTCAACGACGACCTCCATCTTGTGCTGGAGAATGCCTACATCAACTACAAGCTGGTCATGAACGACCGTAGCTGGGGCATGTACAACTACGAGTACACAAGACGTCTGCTGGAAGACTCAATCGAAGCAGTCAGGGCGCTGGGGGAATAGCAGTGACACTCTCACTGTCTTTGGCACGGATGCTTCAAGGTCTTGCGGGATCGACTTCCTCGTGCCGAGGTGCCCGTGTCAACTTGAGCAACCTGGGCCTGCAAATGATCTCGCGGATCTCCATGCCCTCAAAGGGGGAAAAGAAGGCCCACTGTCCAGACGCGGCGGCCACGATGGCAGTGTCTGCCGCTACTGATATAACCTCTTCTCCTGGTTCCAGGTAGCCTGAGTCACAAGCAACGATGACAGCCTGGACACACAATGCCATCCCACCGCCAAACAAGCTGAGAGTGTGATGGATCGCCGCCAGCTTGACGTCAGGTCTCCCAGGAATCAGGACATCCCCGAACGGAAGAATGCTTCGCACGAGCGCAACTCCTTTCGAAGCAAGCTCGGCGCTCACCTCATCCTTGATGGTAACCCGGGTCATCCCCTTCTCGGGTGTGGCGTACTAGTGGGTCGCCGGAAACGTGACAGCAATGACCCGCGATTCGGTCCCATGAAGCGCGTCCGCAAGGTCCGAAGCACCCTTCCCATCCGACGTGAACACAAGCACCGTGTGTAGGTGCGTTTCCCGGACGTAGTCTCTCACCGCCTCGATAACATGCGGGAAATACTCCTCACCTTCCCCTGGTAGGTATATCGTCTGACGCCACAGTGCATTTTCCATATTGCAGCCTCCTCTTGGCGTCACTGATGACCTTGCTGTAGTGTCCGAAGTGTCGTCGATCCAAGGAATAGCATGCAGAAGAGATGTACTCGGAACACACCATGACGAAGATGTAGAGATTGAAGCCACGGATATCGAGACCGTCCTCTCGGAAAACGTGTTCACCGTTCCTACCGTTAGCATGCGGGCGAGGTTGATCCAGATGGTGTGACTCGAAGCGCGTGAGATCTTCCTTGCCGGGCTCGTACCGGCAGATGTAGCGTTGGGGCAGGTAGCAATGATTCTTGACCTTGCCGAACTCCCAGCACCAGATCTCTCTCTCACCGGCAAGGTACAACTTCCGCTTATTGATCGCTATCCACACGATTCTTCCTGTTTGGTCCGTCAGGCAGCTGACGTAGCAGTCGTTAAGAGCACGCAGCGAAGTCGGGGAATATGTAAGCTCCTCGAGTTCACGAAGACACCTCCACGTCGGATATCCGTCGGCCATGACCCGAGTGCTGCCCCCTTTCCCGCATCAGAAACGGAACTGGGGGGTTCCACAACCCCCCAGCAGCCTTCTTGTGGGAATCCTCGCGCCGGGCCCTGGCCTGTCCCACTCCGAGCTGTAGCCAGGAATTGTTGCTCGGCCGCAGCACGGAACACTTGGTAGAGAGACACCCAGTAATCCTCGGTGAAACTGTCCCCAATTAGAGAGTATCCAAGGACATGCATCGCATAGAACACGTGCGATGGCCAACCATAGTGCTGTTCGAGCTCTCCGAGTCTCCGCGCTGCATATTCCACTGCGTCATGACGCCTGACTATCATCTTCATCACCTCCCGGCTACAGCTTCCGTACAGGATTCCGCGTTTGAAGAATCCTATGTGCCGAGCTAGCCAGTAGAGATTCACCGACGCATCACCGGCATATGTTACCAGATGACTGCCTTTGGTATTCGCCGACGGTGCCAGGAATCCTTCTTGAGTGCCCGCAAGTACGTACCCACAGTCTACTCTCAGGTGCGCAGCCTGGCACCCGAGGAAGTCGCCTCTGGGTTTCACGTCAACCTTTGGCCTGAGCCAGCAGACTCGAGGACCCCGGGCAGGATCTACCCCTTCATACGTGTGCCGATGTCGTAGGTAGCCTGCTATTGGAGCATGCGGTAAGGTTCCCAGCGGTAAGGTTCCCAGAGGAAGTCAAGGCTGACCTTCAGCGACTTGCCCATGTCTCTAAGTGGCTGTGCAAGGAGATGAAGTTCGCCTTCGACGGGGACGTGGATTTCATCCCCACTGAGGAGTGTAGCAAGGAAGATGCTGAAAGGGCACGCGAAGACGCAAGATTCGTAGTCGCAGTTGCGGAGAAGGTGATGCCTGCGGATTGGTGCCATCTCGGAGCGTCTGCATCCTCCTTCTCCGGGGCCTTGCCCCCACTCGGTCCGCTGCGTGTGGGCAGTCACCAGGCGGGTCCAAGGGCAACACTCCTCTGGTAACCGTCTTCTGGCTGTAATATGCCATTTTGGTGCTCTCATCCCTGTGATCCCGAAACGGAAGGCGGCCGCAGTCTACACAAGACATCAAACGCAGTCCTCAGCCCGAGCTCCACCCGCCCAGATCGCAAGGCGCCGAGCTTCGGCTTACATCTCGCTGGGGGCACGCCTTTGCTCACCCTATGAGTTCATCCATCCCGGACCCGAATCTTATGTTGATGGTCCACGAGAGACGTGTTACATTAGGGATAGAATACTCGAGTATATGTAACATATAAGTTACAACTCTTGATCACGGGGGGTTGCCTCTTGAACGATATCAACGTCATCATTGGCGCCAGGCTGAGAGAGGCCAGGGTGAGGATGGGGCTGACCCAGCGCCAGGCCGCGTCGTTGGTCAACATCACCCGAGAGGAACTAAGCTACTACGAGACTGGCCGTCGCGATATCAGCCTGGGCAAGCTGGCACGGCTGGCTGCCTTGTATGGTTACTCAATGGATCACTTCCTCAAGGGTGATGCCCATAACGAAAGCGAGGTTGCAGTGGCTTTTCGCGCCTCAGATCTATGCGATGACGACATGGAAATCGTCGCCTGGGCTAGAAGGCTCATATCGGACATTGCAGCTCTCGATGCTGTACTCGAGGAGCGTGGTCGTTGATGGGAGTGTCTGACGAGGCGAAACTGGCAGCGCAAGTGAGACGAGAATGGGGTGTGGGCGAGACGCAGTCCATAGATATCCTCAGGATTCTGTGGACATGGGAGAGAATATCGGTCGTGCGGACCCCGTTCGGCCGGTCCTCCAAGGTATCAGGGTTGTTTGCCCGCAAGAATCGCTCTGTTATCATCGTCTTAAACAGCAATAGAACTCTGGGACATCAGCGCTTCATAGCCGCGCACGAGTTATACCATGTCAAGTTCGGTGAGGGAATGACTGGACGCGTATGCTCAGCCGCGCAGTTCCCCGAGAGGCAGCCTGACGAGCTTAGCGCAGATAGATTCGCGGCTCACTTGCTCGTTCCCAGGAGCGGTGTTGAAGCCATCTTGGCCATGCACGGCAGTGAGACAGCGCCGAGTTGGCCAACGATACTAAAGCTTGAGCAATACTTCAAGGTAAGTCATAGGGCGATGCTTTGGCGCCTTCTAGACTTGGGGTACTTCCGAAACCGAGAGCAAATGGAGGAATACGGATCCAATGTGATCAGGCAGGCGCGCCTGCTCGGCTACGACACCAGACTCTACGAGTCAGATCTCACGCATGAAGTCCTATCAGATGTCCCCGAGAAGATTCGCGTAGCTCTCGCCGATGGGCTGATCAGCCGAGGCTGGGCAGACGAGCTCCTCGACGCCATGGGAGTTGTTGACCAGGATACAGGAGGCGGCGACGATGATCAACTGGACTGAGTCTTCGGCGCCGGTGTTCTTCGACACCGACTGCCTCGCGTGTTTTGTGTGGACAGGCAGTCTGATGGTGTTGCATATAGCCAAGCAACTGCGAAGTGGTATTATGCGGCCTTGAAGTACAGCCTGGCGTCCACGCGCCTTCTCACCTTGCTCGGAGTGTTGTAGGCGTACACGTGGAACTTACGTATCCTCTCGGGCAGTTCTTTGTCAGCCGAATACGCACTGCCTCGGGCGCAGTAGTCTTTAAGCCATGCCCACATGTTCTCCGGCGGATTCAGCTCAGGCGAATACGGGGGCAGGAAGAGGAAATGGAGCCTGCTCCGGTACTTGCGCTCGAACTCGGGCGCTATGAACCTGTGGGGCCGGTAGTTGTCGAGGATAACCCATACCTCTTTCCCCCGGCTCACGCGCATTAGCTTGTCTATGAACCGGCCCACATGCTGCGAGTTCATGCCTTCCTTGGGCGAATGGACGGAGTGGTACGTTTTGT
>JANLFS010000111.1:0-6328 GCA_024655925.1 Bacillota bacterium
GGACTGTAGAGATGTAGACGCCCTCGGTGACGGGCAAGTTGTACCGGGCAGCTATGTCCCGGGTGACGGGGATGATCTCCGCAACGCCGACATAAGGCCGCCTGACCTTTCCGTATGCTATGATCTCCCGCGCTACATCCCTGGCCGTGTTTATCGGTATGGCGAATCCGATGCTCTGTGCCTGCGCTATGATGGCAGTGTTGATCCCTATGACTTGTCCCGCCGCGGAGACGAGCGCCCCTCCGCTGTTTCCCGGGTTGATCGGCGCATCTGTTTGGATCAAGCCCTCCAGTACCACTCCCGAGCGGTCCCCGGGATCGATGGACCTGTTGAGCGCGGAGATGACCCCGGCCGTCACAGTGTGGTCGAAACCATACGGGTTTCCTATGGCGATTGCCGGCTCGCCCACTGTAATGGCGCCGGAGTCTCCAAGCTCGGCCACAGGGAGGTTGGAGTCGCTGATCTTGATCACCGCGAGGTCAGTATAAGCGTCTGCTCCAACAATCCTGCCGGAGAACTGCCGCCCGTCTGCGAGGACCACGGTTATCTGGGTCACGTCCTCGATGACATGATAGTTGGTGAGGATGTGCCCGGCGGAGTCGATGATGACCCCGGACCCCAGGCCTTCCCTCTCCCTGACCATGGGCCGGAAGAAGAAGCTGTACACTACCTCCTCCTGCTTGGTCGCGATCTTGACCACGGCCGGACCGACTCTCTGGGCCGCCGCAGCAACTGAGTATGTGCCCGCCCCCGGCAGCGGTACCGAATTCGGCCCGGCGTCCGGGGCCGGAGCCGGCGAGGGCACCACCTCAGCGGCGGGGTTACGAGACCGGGCAGGCCCCAGCGAACCCGGGAGGAAAGCCAGAAGCATCGCTCCCACGAGCAGCCCGCCTATGATGGCGCCAGCCAACGCGGCAAGGAAGAGCCCGCCTGTCCTGCCCCGATCCTCTCTCCAATGATAGTCCATCGTCGACGCCTCCGTTTGGGCTACGGGCCGGACCTGCCGGGCCTACCCGATGAGATTCTGAACGTCCGAAAGCAGCCGCTCCAGACCTTGGACCGTCCCGGATTCCCCATACACCCTCACCACAGGCTCAGTCCCTGATGGACGAATGAGGAACCAGTCCCCGTTCGATAGGACGACCTTGACTCCGTCCAAGGTTGACACGGATTGCACGCGCACCCCCGCGAACTCGGCGGGTGGAGAACCCTCGAACGCCTGCATGATCTGGCCTTTCCGAGCGTCGTTCGGCAGGTGAATGTCGATCCGCCTGGTGTGCGAAGGCCCGTACTCCTCCATCGTCTCCCGAAGCGCCTCGCCCAGAGTCTTGCCGGACATGGCTCGGAATTCAGCGAGGAGCAGGTTCGCGAGAATGCCGTCCTTTTCGGGGATGTGTCCCCCTATGCTCAGGCCCCCGCTCTCCTCTCCCCCTATGACCACGTCAGATTCGCGCATCGCCTGGCATATGTACTTGAACCCCACCGGCGTCTCGAGCGCGTCAAGCCCGTTTGCCCGGGCTATGCGGTCTATGAGATGGGTGGTGGCGATTGTCCTCACCACCTTGCCCCAGCGGCGTCTGTTCTTGATCAGATGTACGAGCAGAAGCGAGATCACCTGGTTCGCGCTGATGTAGGTGCCGTCCGAATCGATGACCCCGAACCTGTCGGCGTCCCCGTCGGTGGCAATGCCCAGATCTGCCCCGGTTTCGAGGACGCACTGCCTGAGCTCACCCAACCTTGCCTCCACGGGGTCGGGGCCGCCCCCGCCGAAAAGCGGATCCCGACGGCCGTGGATGACTTCCACATCGCACCCGGCGTCCTTGAGGATGCGATCCACGTAACCCCTGCCGGTGGCGTACATAGCGTCGTAGACGACCCTAACCCCGGCCGCCTTGATCGCGGGGAGGTCTACGAGTCCGCGTAGTCGGGAGATGTAATCAGGCGCGGGGTCGATCTCCTCAATCAACCCCGCCGAACAGGCTTCTTCGTAGGGGGTTCGGCGAGGTTCGGACTTGTTTTGCACAGCTGAAGCCACGTTCCGCTCGATCTCGGACGTGATTTCGGGGTCGGCCGGGCCGGCGTAGTAGGGTATCCACTTGACCCCATTGTACTCCGGGGGGTTGTGGCTCGCGGTGAACATCACCGCTCCCGCAAGCTTTCGCTTGCTGACAGTGAACGCCACGGTCGGAGTGGGAGTGTCTCTCGCCGTGACCAGGGTGCGGACTCCATTTGCCGCGAGGACCTCTGCGGCCTCCCGGGCGAACCGCTCGGACAGGAATCTCGAGTCGTAGCCGACCAGAGCTCCCATACCCGTCATGCCATGGTTCGCAAGGTAGTCGGCGATCGCCTGTATGGTGATTCTGACGTTCGCGAAGGTGAAGGTGTCGCACATCACAGCCCTCCACCCGTCCGTCCCGAACTTGATCTCAGACTTCACTCCCATCGCCTCCTCCGCCTGTCGCCGCGAAAATCGCCCCCACCGGACCGGCGTCCCGACGCCGCGCGACGGCTATCCCTGCGGCCGCGCCTGGGGCTCGAAGCCCGGACGCCGGACTCCCCCACATGACAATGCCGCTTGCCAACACCGCCCGGAATCTGGACGCCACGGGCGGCGATGCTGATGGCGGCTCCGACGCCGGACCGGACTTCTAGTACTCTATCCCGCGCCTTGCGGGTATTCCCTTTTCAAACGGGTGCTTGACCATGTGCATCTCCGTCACGAGGTCCGCAACCTGAATCAGCTCGGGAGGCATATTGCGCCCCGTCAGGACCAGTTCCACACCTGGGGGCCGTTCCCCCACGAGCTTCACGACATCACCCACTGAAAGAAGCTCATACTCCAAAGCATTGGAGATCTCGTCGAGTATCACGATGTCCGCTTCCACCCTCTTCAGAGTGCGCAGAGCCAGGACGTAAGCCTCCGCGGCGAGTTCGATATCGGCCTGGGTTACCTCGCCTCTTCTCACGAAACAGTCGCCGCAGCCCGTGCACTGCGCCGTGCCGGCCGCCATCTCTTCCGAGTACTGACAGTCCCTGCCGAACTGGTAGATTTCCAGGCCGGGGCCAAGTCTCTCAGCCGCCCTGAGTTCTCCTGTGTAAGTAGTTCCCTTCATGAACTGGATCATGCGGACCCGGTATCCATGGCCAATCGCTCTCATAGCGAGGCCCAAGGCGGCGGTAGTCTTGCCCTTGCCCGCGCCGGTGTAGATCTGGACTAGAGCGTCTTTGATCCGGCCGGTGCGCCTCTTGACCAAATACGACACCTCCCGAGGGCCGGGCGTCGAATCCGCCCCGGAATGCGAGTATCTTTCTAGACAGGCCCATCACCCTCCTGCAATCTCAAGGGCTAGAGCTGTTCCCGGAGAGGACAAAAACCGCGGGACGGTCGGATTCCGGGTGAGTGCCGATGGTCGCCCTTACGCCGTAGACCGAAAGCAGGTTGGCTGGCGTCATGATCTCCCGGGGGGTTCCGAGCGCGAACAGCCTGCCGCTCTCCATCATGGCCAGACGGTCGCAGTACCTCGCGGCCAAATTCAGGTCGTGGAGCACCGCTATGACCGAGAGGCCTTCGTCGTGCGCCAACGCCGCGGCCAACTCACATATCTCAACCTGGTAGCTGACATCGAGATGGGCGGTGGGCTCATCTAGGAGCAACACCTTGGGATCCTGCGCCAGCGCGCGGGCTATGAACACCCTCTGTCTCTCGCCGGAAGACAGCTCAGTAATGTATCTGTCAGCCAGATGCAAGACGCCTGTGCGATCCATGGCAGACCTCACCCGCGCCCAGTCTTCCGCTGTCTCAGAGGAGAATCGGCGGATGTACGGAGCTCTTCCCATCGCCACGATCTCCGCTACCGTAAAAGAAAAGACAACTGGGTTTGCCTGCGCCACCGCTGCGACCATCCGGGCGCAGTCTTTCGGGGTGAACTCGGCGATGTCGCGGCCGTCGTATTTGACCGTACCCTTGCACGGCCTCAGGACGCCCCCTATGACCCGAAGGAGGGTGGATTTGCCCGAACCGTTCGGGCCGATGACGCCGAAGAATATGCCCGGCTCGACCTCGAAGCTCACCCCATGCAGCACCGAAAGCCCGGGGTACTTGAAGTGGACGTCTCGAACCTCAACCCTCATCCCAGTCTCCCCCCCCGGTCATCAAAACACCCCGGACCGTTTTCGCTTGCGAAGCAGATAGAAGAAGAACGGCGCCCCCGCTATCGCTGTTATGATGCCCACGGGGATCTCCCGCGGCGCCATCGCAGTGCGGGCGAGAGTGTCCGCCGCAACCAAGAAAATGGCGCCCCCGACGGCGGAGACAGGTATCAGGAACCGATGGTCCGGACCTATCAGCATGCGGGTAACGTGGGGAACTATGAGGCCGACAAAACCGATGAGTCCCGACGACGCCACCGCCGCCGCAGTGATCAGAGACCCAAACACTATTGCGATCCGCTTGAACCTCTCCACATCCAGTCCCATGTACCGAGCTGGTTCCTCGCCTACAGCCACGAGGTTGAAGTCCCGCCCCATCGCCGACAGGACAGCGATCCCGGCTAACACATACGGGGCTGTCCCCAGCACGTGACTCCAGCCCTTCGCTGATAGGCTCCCCATCAGCCACATCACCACCTTCGGCAGATCCTCTCCTGCGACGACCATGAGGAAGGATACCGCAGCCCAGACGAAGGATCCGACCACCACCCCTGCCAAGAGAAAGGTGTCAGTTGGGAGTTTGCCGTCCACCGTTGCGAGGGCATAGACGAACATCACTGTGATCAGGGCCCCGGCGAAAGCGAACACCGGTATGGACGGGGCAGATCCTCCAGGAGACGCTACAGTCAATAGGATGCCAAGAGCCGCGCCGAGCGCGGACCCTGACGACACGCCGATGATGTAAGGGTCGGCGAGAGGGTTTCGGAAAAGGCCCTGAAAACAAGCGCCGGCCGCCGAGAGCGCCGCCCCGACCAGCAATCCCAGGGCTATCCTTGGAAGGCGGACCTCCATGACAATAATCTCCGCGGCAGCGTCGTGCCAAGGCCCGTCCCCGACCAGCCGGCCCATAAGCGGGATGTGTGAGAGGATGATGGCGAGCGCCTCGCCTGGGTTGATGTAAGCAGGGCCTGTCGCGGCGCTTACTCCAACCGTCGCGACGAGAGCCGCGGACAGAACCACAACCCATAGCCCTTTCTTCCTCTTGGGCGACATCCCGCACCCACCTCTATTCTCTCGAAGGGCGCCTACACGCGGAGGAACCGCGCGTCCGATCCACTGACTGAACCTGGGGGGCGGCTACGCAGACCGCCGCAACCGCCCGCAGGCGCCCGAACTATCGAAACAGCTCCGGATGAAATATGGCCGCCAGGACTTCGAGGCCTTCCACAAGCCGAGGACCCGGGCGGACTAGGATATCAGGGTGTACCTCATAAACCTTCCCGGTGATTACCGCCGGCGCCCGTCGCCACTCCCTGCGCGCCATGACTTCTGCCTTGTTGAAACAAGTCAATATGATGAACTGAGGGGCTCGGGCCAGGACCATCTCAGTGCTGAACTGCGGCCACCCAGGCACATCGCTCGCAATGTTCCGCGCGCCTGCTCGGCTCAGGAGATCGTCGATGAATGTCCCGGAACCCGCGGTCATGAGCGGATCGTTCCAGATCTCGACGAACACCGGAGGGCGATCCGAAGGGTCTAGAGTTGCCACCGCTCGGTCGATCACTCTCATGCGGGCCTTCAGGTTCTCCACTATCATCCGGGCGTACGGACCATTCCCGCCCGCCTGTCCAATCATCTCCATGGCCCGAAACACATCTTCCACGGTCTTTGGGTTCACCGCCAGCACGCAGATCCCGAGCTCCCGGAGTTTGTTGATAACGGGCATCTGCAGGTCAGCCACGGCCACGACCAGGTCGGGCCTCGCAGCCACCACTGCTTCTATGCTGATGGTGTAGTCGCCCACCTTCGGAAGGCTTCGCGCGGCCTCGGGGTAGTCGCACGCAGTAGTCACTCCAACAACCCGATCGCCCAAACCCGCCTTGAATAGGATTTCAGTGTTGCTGGGAGCCAAAGAGACCACTCGGGCTGGGGGGCGCGGGATAACCACCGTCGTCCCCGTGTCGTCAGTGATGGACACTGGAAAAGCGCTAGGCGAACCCGCCACCTGCGCAGAGGCAGCTGGGCTAGTGCATATGCCGACAGCCAAAACGGCAACAATCAAAGCCGCCAGGGCCGAGGCCGCGAAGGCCCGGGCAAATACGCCGGGCAGAGAACGCTGCGAAACTGGAAGTCGCATCATTATGCCACTCCTTTCTGTGGGGCTCCAGTCGCGGGTGGG
>JANLFS010000111.1:6338-8926 GCA_024655925.1 Bacillota bacterium
CGGAAGCCCGGCCTCCCCGGAAATGAAAAAGCCCTGTTCACCGTCGTGAACAGGGGATCAATCTTCGGCCTTGGGTACGGGCTATGTCCCGCGCCCCAGCATCCCCCCTTTCCTCGAAGGTGGAAACTGCTTTGGCCCATGGGCAGGTTTCCTGGCTCCCGGCTCATCGGCGGGGCGCGTCTTCCCCCTGCGGTTCATCGCAGGAGTGACATGAATTGCGCCCAGACTCACCGGTCACAGTGGCGGGACCGCGGGCTTAGCACCGCATCCGCTGTCGAAACAGAGGCCATGCGGGCTGCCACTTCCCTTTTACTCTCCTCGAGAGCACCCATCGGCGTGAGGTATTCTGTTGTCAGAACACATGTTACCACATTGGACCGGGTGTGCCAATAGCGGACCAGGTCGCTGAGTTGCGCGTCTGTGGCATTGTCCCTGCGCTTATTTCGGGTCTACCCAGCTGGTTCCAGTGCCGCCACATCTATGCCGCCTTGAGCGGCTGCCTTCCCGGGTTTCAGCAGACTGTCCCCAGGTCTCTGAGAGACATGAAGGTCCTGAGGATGTCCGCGGCGGTCTTGAAGGCCTGAGCGGGCGTTTCGAGGCCCTGAGACCAATGGATACGGGCATGCGCTGCGATCCTGCATTCACAGCGCCTCGTATCACACTTGGCAGAAGTACGGCATCACAATAGGATATGTATGACCGTATTCGTCTAAATGGTCATAGGGGGAGCGTACCGCATGCCAAGACCCTTCACCGAAAAGGAACGTGAGTCCATAAGACTCAGACTGCTCAATGCTGCCGAGGAATGCTGGAGCAGACATGGCATCAAGAGAACGACTGTGGATGAGCTGGCCTTAATGGCGGGAATATCGAAAGGTTCATTCTACCTGTTCTACGAGTCTAAGGAACTTCTCTTTCTGGACGTGATCGAGAGAATAGAGCGAGAAACGAAACAGGCCTTCTTCAGCGCGTTGAGCATGCCGGGCAAGACGAAGAAGGAAACCTTTATGAACGCTGTTGACCGGGTCTATGCAACGGTCAGAAAGGCCCCGTGGTTGCTGAGCTTGCAGAGTGGCGACTATGAGGCATTGGCCAGGAACCTGCCATCAGACAGGATTGTCAGGCATGTGCAAGTGGATGAGAGTGACGTTGCCTCGATGCTTGCTGCTCTTGGTGTTGACTCGCATCTGGACATCAAGGTGGTGGCCGGGGCCCTGCGGGCAGTCTTCTTCACCCTTCTGCACCGGAGAGAGATCGGGGAAGAGCATTTCGATGCTGTATACCGAATGCTGCTTGAGGGGCTTTCCCATCAGCTCTTTCAGGAGGAAGACGGACGATAACCGTGGACCGGCTGACCTTTACCTATCGCGGGCAGAAGAAGTTCATCAAGGACATGAGCTTCGATGTACACGCTGGGGAGATCTTTGGGTTCCCGGGCCCATCTGGTGCCGGAAAGAGCACACTGCAGAAGATACTGACTGGCATACTAAAGGGCCGTTCCGGCAGCGTCACAGTCATGGGCCATGAGGCCAAGGAACCCGGCGCCGGCTTTCTTGAGGACATCGGCGTCGTATTCGGGTTCCCAACCCTGTACGCGAAGCTCACAGCCATGGAGAGCCTGCGGTTCTTCTCCTCTCTGTATAAGCGCGAAGGCCTTGACATCATGCCCCTGCTCGAGCGCACAGGACTATCAGGGAGTGCACATAAGCGGGTCTCAAGCTTCTCCAAAGGTATGAAGACGCGGCTCGCCTTTGTGCGTGCATTGCTCCATTCCCCTGTGCTTCTGTTTCTCGATGAGCCCACAAGCGGATTTGACCCGGCCAATGCTCGGATCATCAAGGACATGATACTGGAGCAGAAGTGGGCAGGAAGGATTGTCATACTGACTACTCACAATATGCATGATGCACACGAACTCTGCGACCGCGTGGCCTTCATAGTGGATGGCAAGATCCGCGCCCTAGATACTCCCCAGGCCCTGTGTGCCCGAGAGAGCGGCGTGCAGGTGAGCTATGCCTATTTGGACAATGGTCAGACTATGACCGGGTCCGCAAACCTGTCTGGCTTGGGACAAGATGAGGAATTCATGAAGCGGCTGAAGGACGGGACACAAGTGTCCCGTCATTCAAAGGAGCCTTCACTGGAGGGGGTATTCGTGGAGTTAACAGGCAGATGTCTGGCATGAGACTAGTGAAGGCTGCGCTCAATGATATGCTGTATCAGGTCCGGTACGGCTTATATTTCCTGCGCTTGATCGTCTCCATCTTCTACACAACAGTACTGCGGCTGATACCCACGGATATCCGACGGGGAATTGCGGCCGTTATCATCCTGACTGATCCGGCCGCCCTTGGTTTCATATTCATCGGCGCCATCTTGCTCCTGGAGCAAGGAGAGGGACTGCACAGCTATCTCTCGGTCCTGCCACTCAGGACCGATGAGTACGTCTGCACTAAAGCCCTCTCCCTTTCCATGATCTCAGTCCTATCCGGGCTTGTCGTTGCCGCCGCCGGGCTCAGAGGAGGAGTCAACTATCTGTTACTCCTCATGGCACTCATGGTTGGCTCCACAGTATTCACTTTCGCGGG
>JANLFS010000112.1:0-2272 GCA_024655925.1 Bacillota bacterium
GTCGTACTTGGCAACAGCTTGGTTGTCGACGGCGTAGAAGTAGTTCTCATCGACGCCCACACCCTGGTTGGCTTCAGGCGCGTTGAACTCGGCCAGTTGGCGGAATTCGGACTTGGCTATCGCTGTAGATGCGCAGGAAAGAACCATGCATAGGATCAAACAGAACCACGTTGCCTTTCTCATCGGTCTGCCCCCTCCTGTTTACTCAGAATCGGATGCAATAGCACGAAATCACAGTGTCCCGTAGCCCAGCCCTGGTACCCTGCATGACTTGACGGTGCCGCCCTTACCCCCTGAATCGCAGATAAACACGTGCCATTCGCTGCGTCGTAGGTCATCTCATGTCCCGGGAGGCATCTCAATCTTGTTGGTGTTGTACGCAATTCCTAGAGTCCCAAGGTATGCTGGTATGAAGCAACCGATCACTCCGTTCTTCCCGCGGACAGCCGAACACTGCTCCCAGAAATCGAGTCGGCGGCTCTCACAGGAACGCAGACCAGAGTGATATCCCGCCATTCACTCTCCTCCTGTCTTTATTGTTGTTCGGGCCCTTGAGGCGACGCGTTCGGGCCCAACTCAAACATAGATCCAGGGGCAGAGTTATATGCTAACGCGGAGTCAATTCTAAATGACTTCTTGTTTGGGCCAAGGTTGGGGCTTGCACCAGCTTGTAAGTGGGCTTTCCCTGGGTGATCTACTCGCTAAGGGTAGCGAGCAACTCACAGTGTTAACCATACCTACTCGCTTTCAGCCCCAACCCCAGCTCAATGGACGGACGGGTAAGGGGTGAATACACACAGTCTACATGCGTTAAGCTCTCGGCCTGTGGACTGGTTGTGGCTACACGGCCTGTACCCTGTTACAGAAAGGTTCAACTGCGCTTTCGTCGTAGTACTCATTGTGGACAGGGAATGCCGGGGATGGTGATGGGGTATGTCGAGCCTGGGTGATCTTGTACAGGAACGCGCGTTCAGCCGGATCCTTCGGTCGTTCAGAGAGGCGACCGGCCTTATCCCGTCCGTAGTGGATTCAGACGGCCGTGCCGTTTTCGCATTCCAGTCCTGGGAGGACTGCGCGGTATGCAGGCTCGTCAGAGCGTCTGCCCAAGGGCGGGAGAGGTGCCAGGCATCCTACAGAGATGCCGGGTTACAGGCCGCCCTCCTTGGGGACCTCTATGTATTCCAGTGTCATGCCGGCCTGGTGAACTGGGCCGCCCCTCTCATGGCTGGTTCGGAGCACGTGGGGTCCGTCATTTCCGGGCAAGTAACCATGTGGGAAACTGATGATTTCGCGGTGGAGGAGATTTTGAGGCGACTGGATTGGCTCGGGGTGGACCCTGATGCTGTGCGGGAGGCAGTGGTCGGGCTCGAACAAGTCTCGTCTACACGGGTCCAGGCCGCGGCGGAACTCCTCTTCGCCGTTGCAAGCCACATCGTCCGGGCAAACGAGACCCTGCTCCGGCAACGCCAGGAAATCGCCCGCCAGCAGGCCATGCTGGGGGAGGCGCTCCAGGACCGCAAGAGGCTGGAGGAGGAAATCTCCGCGGAGCGGGGCATATTCTCCAGGGCGAAAGAGAACGAGTTGCTGGGCGCTGTCCGCGCCGGGGACAGGTCCCGGGCGAGGCAGATTCTAAACGACATGCTCGTTGACGTCTTCCTTTCGCGATCCGACGGGTTGGAGATCATGAAAGCCAGGCTTCTGGAACTAGCCGTGTTCCTGTCCCGAGCAGCCGTGGAAGTAGGGGCAGATCTCAAGGGCATCCTGGGCCTCAACTACCGGTCCGTTCAGGAACTCGCCAGGATCAGCACCTTCGAGGACCTCTGCTTCTGGATGGTGAGGATCCTCGATCAGTTCATAGACAGGGTGTACGAAGCAGGGAGAAGTGCCGGAAGCCTCGTTCGAGATGCAATTGGGTTCATGCGGGAGAACATCAGAGACAGACTCTCCATGGACGATATCGCCCGGGCGATCCACGTCAGCCCGTCCCATCTTAGCCATGTGTTCAAGGACGAGACCGGCGTGGCCACAATGGACTACTTCACCGGCCTCAGAATACAGGAAGCCAAGCACCTGCTCTTGGACTGTAGCCTCAGTATCGCGCAAGTGGCCGAGATGGTGGGGTACGAGGACCCCGCCTACTTCAGCCGTTGTTTCAAGAGACGGGAAGGTGTGTCACCCAGAGAGTTCAGATCCAAGGTGGGCCGCCGGGCGGCCAGTCGCCAGTGAGCTGGCGACTGGCGACGCCACGGGGCGTCGGTACGGTGCTACTATA
>JANLFS010000112.1:2282-8812 GCA_024655925.1 Bacillota bacterium
TAGTCCCTTCTCCCGGAGGAAGTCTCTGGCGACTATCTTCGGATCGACCTCATCCACGTCGGTTCGGGCATTGAGCTTCTGGGCGGTCTCCTGGTCTATGGCGCCTGCGAGACGGTCGAGAACGCCACGAAGTTCTGGGTACTTCTTGAGTGTCTCGTTCCGTATGATGAACATGGCGTCGTAAGGTGGGAAGAACTGCTTGTCGTCCTCCAGTACGACTAGGTTCATCGAGGCTATCCGGCCGTCGCTCGAGTAGGCCATGATGGCGTCGACATCGCCTGAGCGGACCGCTCTGTAAAGCAGACCGTAGGTCATTGCGATGGCTCTCCTGAATTTGATGTCATACACCTTGACGAAGTTCTTGTAGCTCATGACTTCCTCCCGGTAGAGGAAGTCCTGGTCGGTCGCCATTACCATGTTCGGGGCGTGGGGTCTCAGGTCCGACACGGTCCTGAGCCCGTGCTTCTCCGCAAACTCCCTGCGTACCGCTACCGCGTAAGTGTTGTCGAATCCGAGAGGGTCCAGGAGGGTCATGCCGTACTGCCGGTCCACCTCTCGCCTGGCGTACCCAAGGACCTTCTTCGGGTCTGTCCATTCCTCAGTGACCTCCTGCCCTAAGACGGTGGTGAACTGCGTGCCGGAGTAGGTCACGTATGCGTCGATCTCCCCTGTCTGGGTCGCCGAGACGACCACTCGGAACTCCATGTTCGGAACGTGCCTCACCTGGATATCGGTATTGGCTTCGACTATCTGCTTGAATATCTCCGCCATGATGAGGGTCTCGGAGAAGTTGAAGGACGCCACTGTGATCTGTTTGCGGGACGACGCCGCCATCCCGGAGAATGCCGCGACTAGGACTACAGCCGCCAGAGCCATGGTCAGTAGTCTGGATTTCGTCAATGCCACCATCTCCTTGTTGGATTTTGAAGCGTGGGCTAGATCCTCAGGCCCCTCGGGGTGATCCACTTCTCGACACGGTTCAGGAGAAAGTCGACGAGGAGTGCCATCACTGCCGCCGGAACCGCGCCTGCCAGGATGATGTGGTCGCGCACCATCCGAAGCCCGGTCACGATGAAGTGGCCCAGGCCTCCGGCTCCGACGAACGCTGCCAGGGTGCCGGTGCCGATGGATATGATAGTGGAGGTGCGGATGCCCGCCAGGATCACCGGGATTGCGATAGGCAGCTCCACCATGACGAGGCACTGGAAGTCCGTCATGCCCATTCCCCGTGCCGCCTTCTTCATGAAGGGGTCGACGGACTTCAGGCCGGTGTAGGTGTTCCTGAGAATCGGCAACAGGGCGTAGAGGAAGATCGCCACCACCGCGGGCCGGTAGCCTATCCCGAACCCGAGAGTTATCATGAAGGCGAGAAGCGCCAGACTAGGGATGGTCTGGATTACGCCCGTGATTCCAAGCGCGCTGCTCTCGAGCCACTTCCGCCTGGTGCAGAGGATGCCAACAGGCACTGCAACTAGAGTAGCCATGGCGACGGGGAGGGCTACGAGAAGCAGCATGTGTTCCTGGATTGCGAGGAGCAACTCGCTGGAGTGGGTCATCATGTATTCCCAGAACTTCACCAAGGTAGTCATGCGCTCTGACCCTCCTCTCCACGGTCACCTGCGGAGTTCCAGATGACCTGGTAGAGCATGTCTGCGAGACTAGTCCGGGTCACAATGCCCCGCAGGCGTCCGGCATCGTCCACGACAGGGACGAACCCCGCGGATTTCTCAAGGAACAGGGCCTCAAAGGCCTCTTTCGCCGAGGTCCCCGTGCGGACGGACGCGAAGTCCGTGCTGAGAATGTCCCCCAACCGGCCTGCTTCGTCTTTCTGCCTTTCGATGTCTCTGGCGCTTACTACGCCCGCTAGGGTGCCGTCTGCCTGGGTCACTAGCAGTGTGTCGACTCTCTTCTGGTGCATCAATCGGACGGCCTGGGCAAGCCCGAGTTCGGGCGGGGCAGTGATGGGATTGGTCACGAGGACCTCATCAACAGACAGCGCATCTGCCTTTGGTGCAAGTCTGCTTCTCCCGATGAACTGTTCGACAAACTCGCCCGCAGGGTTTCGCAGGATGCCCTCCGCCGTGTCCACCTGGACCACCTTGCCCTTGCGCATCAGGACGATTCTGTCACCGAGCTTCAGGGCTTCGTCGATGTCATGGGTGACGAAGACAACGGTCTTCTTGAGCTTCTGCTGGAGGTTCTTGAGCTCGTCCTGGAGTACCTCCCGGGTGATTGGATCCAGGGCGCCGAAGGGTTCGTCCATCAGGATGATCTCGGGTTCAGCCGCGAGCGCCCGGAGAACCCCGATCCGCTGCTGCTGGCCGCCACTGAGCTCCCGGGGGAATCTACTGCGGTAGAGGCCCGGATCCAGGCCCACGAGTTCAAGAAGCTCATCGACGCGCTTGCGGATCTTATCCTTGGGCCACCCCTTGAGTTTGGGCACCAGGCCGATGTTGTTCCCAATGGTCAAGTGTGGAAACAGCCCGATCTGTTGGATGACATAGCCCACATTACGCCGCAAAGCCACTTCGCTCATGGCCGCGATATCGTGACCCCCGATGTATATGGTGCCGGAAGTCGGCCTGACGAGGCGGTTGATCATCTCGAGGGTCGTGGTCTTGCCGCAGCCGCTCGGGCCGATCAGGACCACGAGTTCCCCCCGGCCGATTTCGATGTTGAGATCATCCACTGCCGCAATGTTCTCGCCGTACAACTTGGTCACATGCTCGAATCTAATCGTGGTATATCAACTCCTTTAATACCAGGACGAGTGCCCAAATTTGACACAATATATACTCTCTTCTACCTATTGCGCGCGTACCACCAGTGCAGACCCTTCCCAGACAGGGCTGGAGACTCTCCCTGCCAGACTGAGATTGTAAGGCCATCAAATAATTAGTACTATACATCCTGCTGGATCTCAAACTCGCTCAGCCCGGATTATTCCCTCTCAGAGGAGAAGAGGTTCGCCTCACGGACGGATACTGCCATATTCGGCGAATGCGATACAGGAAAGGAAAACAGCAGGATAGTGCAGAAACAAGCAGCCCTGGCCATGGATCACTGGGCCGTAAGCATTAGAATCGGTACCGTGGACCAAATTCGAATCACAGGGGGGCACCAGGAGTGTTCGACTACACGGAGATGCGCCAGTCTCTCGAGCAAGGTAAGGCCGCATCGGTCAAGGCCCTTGCCGAGCAGGCCGTGGCTTCGGGGGCAAGCCCGGAGGAGGTCCTCAAGGAGGGACTCATCGCGGCCATGTCAGTGGTCGGGGCCAAGTTCAAGAACAACCAGATCTATGTTCCTGAGGTGCTCGTTGCAGCGAGAGCGATGTATGCAGGATTGGACGTGCTCAGACCCCTTCTCTCCCAGAGCGGGGTGCAGGGCGCGGGCAAACTGGTCATCGGGACTGTCAAAGGGGACCTGCACGACATCGGCAAGAACCTAGTGAAGATGATGTTCGAGGGGGCAGGTTTCGAAGTGGTCGACCTGGGCACGGACGTGGCGCCAGGGAAGTTCGTTGAGGCAGTCCGAGAGACCAACCCCGATCTCGTAGGTATGTCCGCACTGTTGACGACCACGATGCCAGCGATGAAGGCCACCGTCGACGCGCTGCGTGAGGCTGGGCTCCGCGACCGGGTAAGGGTCATCGTGGGCGGTGCGCCCGTCACTGACAGGTATGCGCGGGAAATCGGAGCGGACGGGTACGCGCCGGACGCGAGCTCCGCTGTAGACCTCGGAAAGAAGTTGGTTGGCTGATATGCGACTTGCCGATCTTGCAGCGAAGGCCGGGCACCGCCTGGTTACGCCTCTTCTGGGCTACCCCGGGGCGAAGCTGACCAACTCCTCCCTGAAGCAGAATGAGTTCAACCCGGTTCTTCACTGTGAATCCTTGACCCGCCTGGTCGAAAGGTTCAGGCCGGACGTGGTCTTCCTCATGATGGACCTCTCCTTGGAGGCGGGCGCCCTTGGGCTGCCAGTTCGTTTTCCGCTGTTCGAATCCCCGACGGTGGAGGAGCACCCCGTAGCATCCGTGGACGATCTTGAGCCATTTCGGGTGCTCGACCCACTGGACGATGTCAGGATCCGAGGCTTCGTTCGGACTATGGAACTGATGGCCGAGCGAATCGACATTCCCAAGGGTGGCTACGTTGTCGGCCCGTTCACCCTGGCAGGACTTCTCATGGGTGCGTCCGAACTCGCCATGGCCACGGTGACCGATCCGGAACTTGTCCACGCAGTCGTCAGGTTCTCTGCCGGAGTGTGCCGGCGGTATGCTCTTGCGCTTGCAGATGCAGGCGCCGACATCATCGCAGTCCTCGAGCCGACTGCGACATTCCTCTCACCCCGATCCTTCACGTCGTTCTGTGGGGACTACGTGAAAGAGATCCTCGATGGCATGAAACCCATAATGGCACTGCACATATGCGGCAACACCACTCACCTCATAAGGGAGATGTGCGCCACTGGGGCCGAGGGCTTGAGCCTGGACTCCCCAGTCAATCTCGCTACGGTGGCGCCCATAGTGGATCCAGGCGTGGTACTCGTAGGCAACATCGATCCCGTGGGAGTGATGGTGCAGCAGACTCCAGAGGGCGTAGAGCAGGAGGTCCGAAGGCTTCTTGACTCAATGGCGCCCTATCCCAACTTCATACTCAGCACCGGATGTGATCTTCCATACGAGACCCCTCTCGAGAACATCGATGCCTTTATGAAGGAAGGGCGAAGGTGATCAAGGTCATTCTATCTCCCTCGGGCGAGAGCGTAGAAGTGCCCAACGGAACGAGTCTTCTTGACGCCATCAGACGCGCGAAGCCCACGTTCTACGCACCCTGCGCCGGCCGGGGCATCTGCGGGAAGTGCAGGGTCAAGGTTGAGGGCGATGCGGTTGGCGCAGCCTCAAGCCTGGAACGTGCCAGGCTCTCTCCTCAGGACCTTGCTTGCGGCGTGAGGCTCGCCTGCCAGGTCAGGCTGGATGGGGACGTGATCGTTCGCGAGGTCTCTACCCACCCGACTGGAGCTCCTGCCTCCATTCTCGCAGACAGCCCCAGATCCACCGATTATGGCGAGAGACTGTTCGAGGTGAGACATGCCTGTGTGGATTCGGGCTCCTTGGAGGGAGGGGCATCCCTTTGGGAGCGGGTAACCGAGGCCTTTCAGGCCCCTGATAAAGGCCCGCCTTCGCCTGCCCTCGCGCGCGCATTGCCCAGGGTAGTGGTGTCCAGCGGGGGTGCGATTACAGGGATCCTCATGGACGGGCGGATCGTGGAGGTGGTCCCTGCGGCCCAAGACCCAGACCACCACTTGCGCGCCCGGGGCATCGCGATAGACATCGGAACCACCACGGTCGTGGCCTACCTCTTGGATCTCCTCTCAGGAACGGTTCTGGGGGTGGCGTCTGCCGTGAACCCTCAGACGGTCCACGGTGCGGACGTAATCTCGAGAATCGAGTACTCAGCAAGTGAAGAAGGCCTCGCCGCCCTCAGGCGGGAGATTGTGGGCGTGGTGAACTTGCTCATCGAACAAGTGGCAATTGACGCGGGGGACACCGCCAACGACATCCACGCCGTATGTGCGGTTGGGAACACATGTATGCACCATCTTTTCCTGGGGATCTCTCCGCGCTCCCTCGCCCAGTACCCTTACATCTCTGTAACCCGCGACGTCGGCCCGATGTCTCCGGACGAAGTGGGAATCACGATCAACCCCATGGGGCGGTTCTGGTTCCTGCCCAATATCGCTGGGTTCGTAGGATCGGACACGCTCGCTGTGGCCCTGGCCTGTGGGTTGAATGAAACAGGCCCCAACACGCTAGCAGTTGACCTCGGGACCAATGGCGAAGTGGTCCTCTCAGGCGGGGGGCGCGTTCTTGCGTGTTCCACTGCAGCTGGACCTGCTTTCGAGGGAGTCAACATCTCCTCCGGCATGGCCGCCTCACCGGGGGCGGTGGATGCGGCACGGCTCGTTCGATCTGGTGTGGGCCTGGTGGACATCGAGTGCCACGTAATCGGAAACATCCCCCCGGCCGGCATCTGTGGCTCAGGCCTGGCAGGTGTAGCCGCAGCCCTTCGCCTCGCGGGAGTATTGGAGCGTGGCGGCCGATTCTGCAGAGTCCCGAAGGGCTCACCCGACCCCATCTGGAGGCGAGTGCGGGAAGGCCCTGGCGGACCTGAATTCCTTCTCTCAGATCCGTGTGATCGGTCGTCTCCCCGCGTGTCACTCACTCAGAAGGACGTGAGAGAGCTTCAACTCGCCAAAGGCGCGATCCGTGCGGGGGTGGAGATCCTGCTTCGAAAACGGGGGATATCTGCGGATGAGGTGGAGAGGGTGCTGCTTGCCGGGGCTTTTGGAACCTATCTGGACCCGGACTCAGTATCGGCCATCGGCCTGTTGCCGGCGAGTCTTGCACGGCGTGCTGAACCTGTGGGCAACGCCGCCGGACATGGTGCCGTCCTTGCTTTGGTGAGCCGGGCTGCGCACAGGGAGGCTCAAAGGTTGGCCTCAGTCGTTGAGCACGTGGAGCTCGCGTC
>JANLFS010000113.1:0-1317 GCA_024655925.1 Bacillota bacterium
CATCCAGCGGGCGCGGGCCGTGCTTGGAGCGCCAGGTGGATGTCCCTTCGGATCTGGGTACGCAGAACGCCGGGGTCCGCAAAACGCTTCTCCCCCCGGAGCCTCGTCGCAAACGAAACCGTGAGGCATTGCCCGTACAGGTCCACTTCCTCGTCGATCAGGTGCACCTCAACGGTGGTTCCTCTGCTCTCGTCGGAGAAAGTGGGCCGCACTCCGATGTTGCACACCCCGCGGGACACGTGTGGTGGATTCCCGCGCGGGCTTCCCCAGCGCACGCGCACCGCGTACACCCCCCGCGCGGGCAGCGCAACATCCGAGGGCACGTCGAGGTTGGCAGTGGGGACGTCAAGTGACCTACCTACTCCCCTTCCGGCCACAACGGTTCCGCGAACAAAATGCTCGCGACCCAGCAGGCGCGCTGCACGGCTGACTTCTCCCTCAGCCAGGAATCGCCTTATCGTGGTGCTCGCAACAATGTCCCTTCCTGCCTTGACGGGAGCCACCACTGTAACATCCACGCCTTGCTCGGAGGCAAGTTCCTTGAGGACTCCGCTCGCGCCCCGACCGAATGTGTAGTTGTACCCGACCACGATGTGCCCAACCTCTAGTGTCTCCACCATGACCCGGGAAACGAACTCCCGGGGGGACAGTGCGGCAAACTCGAGATCAAATCTCTGCACCACCACAACATCCGCTCCAGCTTGCCCCAGCAACGCGATGCGATCCTCGAGAGATGTGAGCGCAACGGGTGCAGATCCGGGGCTAACCACGTTGGCCGGATGAGTATCAAACGTGTAGGCCGCACAACCCTCTGGCCCTGCAATCTCTCGCGCGGCGGCGATGAGTGCGGCGTGGCCCAGATGGACGCCGTCAAACATCCCGAGCGCGACCACCTTGCGAGTCATAGGGGGCTTCCCACCCAGAGCCACCACGAACTGCTGCATCCTGTGACACCTCAAAACACTACTACTGGCCGGACGACCCGGTTCTCGGCGGGTTCGGACTCAATGCCCACTGCCAGAAAGGAGCCTGCCTCGCTCACTAGCCGGACATAGCACCCCGAACACGGAACGCCGCCCTCAATGCGAACAGGCGCGCCGTTTTTCACCCTGACCTCCTGCTCAGGAGAGACTACTGCTCTCGGCATGTAGCGGACTCCCGTTTCAGGGGGAAGGATCGCCTCCGCGATCTCGCCCTCCCGTGCCATCTCCTCCAGCTGGATAAGGGAGAAAGCATCCTCCAGCCGGAAGCCTGCGGCCTCGGTCCTGACTAACCCACCGAGATGACCCTCCGAGTGGAGGGTCATCTCGGTGGGTT
>JANLFS010000113.1:1327-8789 GCA_024655925.1 Bacillota bacterium
CCCTCCACTCGGAGGGCCCGGCACAAGTCCACACACAAGGTGCGCACGTAGGTTCCCTTCGAGCACCTCACTTGTATGCGTCCTCGCGACCCGAAGACCACGGGATCCGGCCAGGATTCTGCATCCACTGGCCTAATCTCGTAGATTTCGACAGTCCGAGCCTGTCGCTCAACCTCGATGCCTTCCCGTGCGAGCTCGTAAAGGCGGCGCCCTTTATGATGAACTGCAGACATCATCGGCGGCACCTGCTGGATCTCGCCACGGAACTGGGACATGGCATCAAAGACGGCAGCTTTTTCGATCTCGAAGTTGGAAGTCTCTCTGGTGGGCGTCCCCGTGGAATCCGCGGTGTCGGTGGAGACCCCAAACACAATCTCAGCGATGTACTCCTTAGGCAGGTCGACCATGAACCTCGCGAGCCTGGTCGCTCTCCCCAGGCAGAGTACAAGGACGCCTGTGGCAGGCGGGTCCAGTGTGCCGGTGTGGCCACACGAACGCTCATCAGTGATCCGCCGCACTCGTGCCACCACGTCGTGAGAGGTGAACCCCTGGGGCTTGTCGACCACGATTAGGCCGTCCACTTGAAACCCGCTGTCGACAGTGCTTCCGCTATTCTCGGGATAACCTGCGACTTTACGGCCTCCATCGAACCTGAGATTGTGCATCCGGACGCCCTCACGTGGCCGCCTCCGCCAAGTTCGGCCGCGATCCTGGCCACATCCACCTTCTCCTTGGAGCGAAGCCCGACCCGGATTTGGTCCCCCGGCAGCTCACGAAAGGCCACCGCGACCTCGACACCTGCCACGGATCTTGCGTACCCGATGAACCCCTCGGTCTCACCCTCCGTCACGTCGTGTTTGCGCATGAGATCGGAGGTAATGGTCATGACCGCAAGGGATCCCCCACACTGGAACTCCATCGAGAGAATCGCCTCGGCCAGAGCGGCCAGCGACCCGTAGGGCTTGCTGTCGTAGATGTTCTGGGAGACCTCCCAGGGTCTAGCACCCGCCTCCACAAGCTCAGCCGCAACACTGAAGGTCTGAGCCCTAGTATTGGAGTACCTGAAGGAGCCGGTGTCTGTGGCGATGGCCGCGTAAAGGCAGGTGGAGATCGCCGGGTCGAACTCGACGCCCAGGCGTTTCATGATGGCGGCCACCTGTTCCCCGCAAGCGGCCGCCTCGGTCTCCACCCAGTTCACGTCGGCAAACATGCTGTTGGTGGCGTGGTGGTCTATGTTGACCACCTTGGCGCTGCCTCGAACCGCATCCTGGCACCCGCCCACACGCTCGAGGGCGCCACAATCGAGGACGATCGCAAGGGAATACGCGGCCTCGAGGGCGCTCGGAGTCACGATAGAAGAGGCTCCCGGAAGGAAGGACAGGGAAGACGGAACCGGCTCCGCAAGAGCCGCGACCGGTTCCCACCCGAGGCGCTCGAGAGCATGTTTCAAGCCAAGAACCGACCCGACCGCGTCACCATCTGGGACCACGTGGGTGGTGATGAGGATGGTAGTCGCGCCGGAGAATGCCGCGACGACGTCATCTGGGCAGATCACGTGGTCCCGTCCCTGCCTTCCCCTTTCTGGATTTCGGAGATGAGCGCGAGCACACGAGACCCGCGCTCGATGGACTGGTCGTACTCGAAGGTGAAGTCCGGAGTGTGTCTGAGGCGAATGCGTCGCCCTATCTCAGTCCGGATGAACCCGCGCGCACTCTCCAGCGCCTGCATCGTCTGGGCCCTGGATTGCTCGTCACCGAGTATGCTCACATACACCCGCACGTGCCTGAGGTCTCGGCTGACTTCAACATCGGTGATGGTTGCAAACCCGACTCTCGGGTCTTTCAGGTCTTTCCGCAGCATGCTGGAGATCTCTTCGCGTATGGTATCCCGGAGCCTGTCAGCCCGGTAGGTAGGCATCACCCGCACCTCCATCAGTCCCCGCAGCCTACAGAATCTCTATCTCATACCGCTCAAGCACGGCGTCAGGGCCCTGATCCAGGGCCCTGGCCACTGCCTCGAGCATGCTGTAAGCGTGCGCGGAATCGTTGGTCACACACACGATCCCGATCAGGGCTCGATTCCAGACGTCTTGGTCCCCGACCTCCGCAATGGCCACATTGTGCCGGGACCGGGTTCGGGCGATCAGACTCTGTACCACCCGCCGCTTGTCCTTAAGCGACCAGCTTCCGTCGATCATCAGTTCGCAGTGCATCGCCCCGATAACCATCCGGCCATCACCACCCCACCCGTCACGGCCGGGGCCAGCTCGCGCCCTACAGAGCTCGCTTGATCTCCTCTTTGCCGTAGGCTTCGATGACGTCCTGCTCTCTTACATCGTTCCAGTTCTCAATGCCTATTCCACACTCGAACCCTGCGCTGACCTCTCGAGCGTCATCCTTGAAACGCTTGAGCGACGAGATCTTGCCCTCGTAGACCACGAGTCCGTCTCGGAGAACCCGGACGCCCGCAGTTCGCGGTATCTTCCCGTCGGTGACGTAGCACCCCGCCACGACCCCGGCTTTCGGGATCTTGAAGGTGGCCCGGACTTCCGCACGCCCGTACGTAACATCGCGGAATTCCGGTTCGAGCAGGCCTTCCATGGCCCTCTTGACGTCGTCGATGGCATCGTAGATGACTCGATATAGCCTCACGTCCACGTGTTCCGACTCGGCGCTCCTCGCTGCGGCCGGCTCGGGGCGGACGTTGAACCCTATTATGATGGCATTCGAGGCGGCGGCAAGCATTATGTCGGATTCGGTCACCGCGCCGACGCCCCCGTGGATGATGTCCACGCGGACCTCAGGCGATGAGAGTTTCTCGAGGGCCTGCCGGACAGCCTCGACTGAGCCCTGGACATCGGCTTTTATTATGATGTTGAGCTCCTTGACATCGCCTTCTTTGATCTGCTTGAACAGGTCCTCCAACGAGACGCGCCTGCCCTCTTTCATCTCCGCGAGTCTCCGGTGTTCGGCGCGGCGCTCCGCCACCTGCCTGGCCTCGCGTTCGTCGGTGACGGCCCGGAACTCGTCACCGGCGACCGGGACTTCACTCAGCCCGAGAACCTCAACCGGCATGGACGGAGTGGCTTGGTCTACCGGCTCACCCTTGTGGTTCGTCATCGCCCTGACTCTGCCGAACACCTCGCCGACCAGGAATGAGTCACCCACCCTGAGAGTGCCTTTCTGAATCAGCACTGTGGCGACAGGGCCTCGGCCTCTGTCGATCTTGGCTTCAACCACAGTGCCCACGGCAGGCCTGTCAGGGTTGGCGCGGAGATCGCGCATGTCCGCAACGAGCAGGATCATCTCGAGGAGCTCGGAGATGCCTTGCTTGTGGACGGCTGACACTTTGACCATGACGGTGTCGCCGCCCCACTCTTCGGGGACCAGGCCGATTTCACCCAGCTGACGTTGGACCCGTTCAGGCTGGGCGTTGGGCTTGTCGATCTTGTTCACCGCCACGATTATGGGTACCTTCGCCGCCCTCGCGTGGTTGATTGCCTCGATCGTCTGGGGCATGACCCCGTCGTCAGCCGCAACAACCAACACAGCCAAGTCAGTGACTTGCGCGCCTCGAGCGCGCATGGCGGTGAACGCCTCGTGGCCCGGGGTATCGAGGAAGGTTATCTTCCGCCCGTGCAGTTCAACCTGGTACGCACCTATATGCTGTGTTATCCCACCTGCTTCGGTGGCAGTCACGTGAGACTCACGTATCGCGTCGAGAAGCGATGTCTTGCCGTGATCGACATGACCCATGATAGTCACCACCGGCGGCCTGGGCTTGAGAGACTCCGGAGGGTCCACGATCTCGGCGAGAGACAGCTCACGTTCCTCTCTCTCGGAGGTGAGCTCTGCTTCCACTCCGAACTCCGAAGCCAGTACCTGGGCGACTTCCCCTTCTATCTCCTGGTTGATGTTGGCCATGACCCCGAGTTTCACGAGCTTGCCAACGGCCTCGCTGGCCGAAATCTCAAGCTTGGCAGCAAGGTCTCGCACGGAGATGGAGGAGCTGACCTCGATACGCTTGGTCTTGTTGGGTTTCTCCCGGCGCCGCGTGGACCGCCTCACGGTCCCTTCGTCGTCCAGGTCACCAGCGAGAAGTCTCCTTCCGAGGAGTCTCGTATCCTCGAGCGGCGAGGTCGTCGGGCCACGCTTGCGCCCTCGCTTGTCAGCGCGTCTCTCCGACGGCCCACGTCCGGTGTCTTCCTCAAACTCGCCTCTGCGTCTGCCTCGCCCACTCCACGACTTCCCACGTCCCCCATGTGTTGCCGGTGTGACAGCAGGCGGCGGCGGCACTCCAAGCGCGGGGCCACGCCTGAACCCAGGGCTGCCCCCTGGCCGACTACCTGCTGCAGACCGCATTCCCGGCCCCACTGACGCCGCGGGTGAGCCCGCAGACCTAGCACCGAGCGGGTACCCAGATCCGGAAGGCCTGGAAGGGTAAGCCGGGCTCGCCGGGCGCGTGTAGGCCCCGGGAGCGCCGGGCTTCCCCTGGCCCGCTGGAGCCGGACGCCCCTGACCAGCCGGGCTGGGACGGTACGCACCCGCCGGCCGCGCCGGGATAAACGGATATGATGGATCGAGTGGCCGCTGGACCTGGCCTGGTGCGGGCCGTCCTTCTCTCGGTCGCGAAGGCGCCTGATCCCGCCTCGGGCCCGGAGTTCCCCCTGGCCTCTCCGCCTGCCTAGGGAACGTCTGGCTCGCCGCCGGACGCGCCTTAGCGGGCCGGGCCTGGTGAGCAGTGGGCTCTGGCGGTTGCGGCCTTTCAGGGACCGCATGATCGGAGACCCGCGGGTGGACCTGAGCCTGTGACGGCTGAGCGGCCGGAGCCGGAGGCGCAACAGCGGGCGTCTGTGGTGCCGCCGGAGCAGCCACCTGTTTCTGCGCATCAGGGCCATACTTGCGCATCACATAGCGTGCGGCGTTTTCGTCGATCGCGCTCATGTGGTTCTTGGCCTTGACCCCCAGCTCATTCAGGAGGCTTACCAGATCCTTGCTTGGCATGTTCAGGTCCTTGGCCAATTCGAAAACTCTCACTTTTGCCATTGATCTTCACCCCCGCGACCCGAAAGAGGCCGTAGAACTTCGCGGTGCTTCAGAAGACCTGAAGCAAAACTCTCGTCCGTGACCGCCGCGATAGCGACCGGTCTGGGTGAACCGAGGGCGCGCCCCAGGCTCTCCCTGTCAGAGACTCTGATGATCTCGAGGAATCGGCGGCCCGCAAGCCGCTGGAACCTGGACGTGGTACGTTCCGATGCGTCCCCTGCGACCACCAGGAGCTTGGCGCGTCCGGACTCCACCGCCCTTGCGACGGACGCGCTGCCCACCGCGAGCGCTCCGGCCTTCTCTGCGAGGCCCAGGAATCCGAGACAATCGAAGCCAACCAGCTATTCATCAACTCCCGTAATCTGCGACTCGAGCGCCTTGAGCACGCTCGGAGCAACCTCCGCGTCGAGCGCTCTCGCGAGCCTGTTACCTTTCGTCGCCCGAGCGAGACAGTCCGGACTGGGGCACACGTAAGCCCCTCGCCCGGATTTCTTCCCCGTCGGATCCACGACGACTTCGCCCTCGGGCGTCCTCACAATGCGCACGAGTTCCTTCTTCGCACAAACCTTCCCGCAGCCGACACAGGTCCGTTGCGGGACCTTTCTGGGCTTCGGCACGCCTGGGATCACACCCCTAGAAGTCGATTTCGAACTTGGGTATGCCGCCCAAGCCTATTTGCGACTCAGGTCTTATGTCTATTTTCCAACCCGTGATCTTCGCGGCAAGCCGGGCGTTCTGGCCCTCCCTGCCGATAGCGAGCGACAGCTGGTGGTCGGGCACTATCACCTGTGCCACCTTGGTAATGAAGTCTGGTCGCACGCCCACCGCCTTCGCGGGGCTCAAGGCATTCGCAACGAACTGGGAGTAGTCCTCGCTCCAAGGGATTACGTCGATCTTCTCGCCCCCGAGCTCATTGACTACTGCCTGGATGCGCTGACCCCTCGGCCCCACGCACGCCCCAACCGGGTCCACGTTCGGGTCGCGAGAAGCCACAGCGATCTTCGACCTGGCACCGGCTTCCCTGGCGACGCCTTTGATCTCCACTACGCCCTCGGCGATCTCCGGGACCTCCAGCTCCAGCAGCCGGCGGAGCAACCCCGGATGGGTCCTGGAGACGAGCACCATTGGACCCTTGTTGGTCTTGCGGACCTCGACCACGTAGCACTTGATTCTGAGCCCCTGCTCGTAGAACTCCGTGGCGATCTGCTCCTGCGGAGGGAGCGTCGCTTCAACCCGGCCCAGGTCCACGATTACGTTGCGCTGTTCGTGCCGTTGGACCACGCCCGTCACAACGTCCCCCTCGCGGCTGGAGAACTCATCGTAGATGACACCGCGCTCTGCCTCGCGGATACGCTGCACCACGACCTGTTTCGCGGTCTGTGCCGCTATCCTGCCGAACTCCCTCGGGGTGACCTCGCGTTCGAGGATGTCGCCGGGCTGGAAACCCGGGTCGCTCTCTCGGGCCTCGGAGAGCGATACCTCGGTCCTGGGGTCGTGGACCTCCTCGACTACGGTCTTCCGCGACAGGACAACGATCTTGCCACTCGCCGGGTCAATACTGATACGTACATTTTGGGACGACCCATAGTGCCGCTTGAAAGCAGAGACCAGGGCCGCCTCGAGTGCCTCGAGGAGCACCTGTTTCGATATGCCTCTCGACTTCTCCAGCTCGTCGAGGGCCATGATCACCTCGATGTTGTCGTTCTGTCCCATACCACAGAGCCTCCTAGAGGGGCACAGCAAGCCTGGCCTTGCTTATCTTCTTTCGCGGGATCTCGATCACGGCGCCGTCTATCTCCATCAAGACCGACTCATTGGAGTTCCCCCGAAGGTAGCCTTCGAAGGTCTTCCTGCCATCGATCTCGGCGTAGGTGGTGATGATTGCCCACCTCCCGCTGAACTTATCGTATTCCTCATCGCGCCGTATGGGCTTCTCGCCCGAGGACGAGACTTCCAGCATGTAGCTTGCGGGGATGAAGTCTAACCTGTCCAACTCGGCTCCGACTCGCTCGGAAAGGTCTGCGCAGTCATCGATGCTCACTCCACCGGGCTTCTCGATGTAGATCCTGAGATACCAGTACCCGGATTCCTTCACGAACTCAGTGTCCACGACTGAAAGACCGAAACTGGAGGCTGCAACCTCCGCAATTTGGGACGCCCGGGCTTCGATGCGAGCGCGGTCCATCACAATCCCCCTTCCCCGGGCTCGAGACCGCGGATATTGGCCTCTTGGGCAACATACATGACGAAAGAGTGGGTCCTCACCCACTCTCACCGGCACAGACATCCACAGACAACTCTAAGCCTCACACCACTTACTATACCACACCATCAGGGCTCACGCAATAGCGACTTACACACCGACCGCGTCAATCCACAGTAGGGAAGAAGAGCTGAAGAGCCTTTCCGTAGCGCTG
>JANLFS010000114.1 GCA_024655925.1 Bacillota bacterium
AGCTCGGCATTTCACACCCTCGTCTCACGTTCGGCCCTTCCCCGGACGCGGCGCCACCTCCGGGTAGTATGGCCTCTGCGGGCGCGGGGGAGGCTCAGAACACCTCTCTCGGTTATTCGCGCTCCTCCATGGCCTCTGCGGGCGCGGGGGAGGCTCCCTGCGCCCTTTCAATCGTCCAGGTCCCACATGAGAAGACCCGCAGGCGCTTTCGGCAGGAAGTACGTCGTTTTCCGCGGAAAGAGATAGCCCTCACGCGCTTTCTTCAGGATTTCACTTGCAGGGATCGCTGGGGGGAATACGGCGACCTGCATCCTGCCGGACGCTATTGCGGCAAGCTCCGCCGGGCCATTGTGGGTGTAAGCCACCTCGCATGCGGCGTCCGGGGCGGCCTTCCTGCAGGACACGGCTTCCTCGGCGATCTCGAGGTCAAGACGCCTCAGCATTTCGGGCGTGTCGCCGTCGTAGGCCAGGATCCACATATTAGCGCGCGTGGCCACCGCAAACGACGTCTTGCCGTCCGAACACGAGATCTGGGAGCAAAGCCACGTCCACAGCCGGCGTACGCCGTCCTCGCCGGACCCAGGTGTGAACGGCCTCGTGTCGATGACGTCGAATGCCGAGAGCACCCTCTCCACGAGGCTGGCCTCCGAGCCTTCGGGCCATCCGGCGATGACCCTGTGCGTCGGGAGTACCACCACGCCGGGGTCCGAGATGGAGACAAGGGCCGCCATGATACGCATGTGTTTCGGATTCCCGGTCTCCCGAGCCAATCTCTTCATCGATTCGCACCTGTGGTGACCGTCCGCGATGACGACAGGGCCCGAGCCGACGGTTTTCATGATGGCAGCTGAGGCAGGCTCATCGCGGACGCGCCACACCCTGAGGGCCTCCGCTGGCAAGGTCGCCGCAAGGTCCGGCCCGGACGCGGCCCGCATGCAGGCAAGCGTCGATGCCACCCTCCCGAAGGGGTCCTCATAGAGGCCGAGCATCGGGCTCGGGAGTGCGTGGCTCGCACGGAGAAGATTCATGCGGTCCTCCTTGGCGTGGGCCATGGTTTCCTCGTGGGGCAGGACCAGGACGCCCTCGCTCAGGTCTAGAAGGCCCATCACCGCCCTCCGTGTGTATCTAGTGCCTTGCCACTCGAACTCGTGCTCGCACAGGTACAGGGACGGCTCGGAGTCGGCAACGAGCACGCCTTCCCGGCACCACGCCCTCCAGAGTTTCGCCGCATTTTCGTAGAGAGCCGGGTCCTGTCCGCCCGGGGGCGGTATGGTGAGCTCCAGGCGGACGACGTTCCACGGATGCCGGTCCGCCAGGCGCCTTCCCTCCTCAGCGTCGACGACGTCGTAAGGCGGCGCGATGACGGCACCGAGATCCGCGCCCACTTTGTGAGGGTCATAGTAAACCGCTCTAAAGGGCATAAGCTTCGCCATGGTCAACCTCCTTGCGCTGCCCCGGTCTGAGAATGAGAATCCGGGCGTTCGAGGTAGACAGGCTTCACCGAGAGCACGCCCGCGAGGCGGGCTATCTCGGTTAGCGCTTCCGGTGGGGCTGGGGAGTCTATTCCAAGCACCATGATGGCGTCCCCTCCCTTCGCCTTCCGCGCGACCTGCATCTCGGAGATGTTCACTCCAGCCTTCCCGAGCGTCGTGCCGACCATGCCGATTATGCCCGGCTGATCCACATGCGGACAGACCAGCATGTACGCAGTGAAGGCCATGTCCAGGCGGTACCCGTCGATCTGGACCAACCGCGGCACCTGTCTTGCAGAGAGGACCCCCGCAACCTGCTTCGTCCCCTTGTTTGTGGAAGTTTCGACGGAGATTTCGTTCGGATTCCCGTCCCCGTCGGACACGCGCAGCTCGCTTATGGCGATGCCCCTTTCCTTCGCGAGTATCGGGGCGTTCACCATGTTCACATCGTCCCCAAGAAGCGGGGAGAGCACGCCCTTAAGCACGGAGTTGAGCAAGGGCCGGGTGTCGAGGGAGCTCAGCCTCCCTCCCCACCCCACCCGGACCGAAGCGATCATGCCTTCTGACCACTGCGACGCGAACTTGCCGAGGATCTCCGCGAGCGGGATGGACGGCGCAAGCTCGCGGAACACTTCCGCCGCCGGGACCGGGATATTCACGGCGTTCGGCACGGGCTCGCCGCGGAGCGCCGCGAGCATAGCCTTCGCGGTCTCGACCGCCACGTTTATCTGTGCCTCAGTCGTAGACGCTCCGAGGTGGGGTGTTACGATGACGTTGTCGAATCCTAGGAGCGGGTGGTCCGGGGGCGGAGGCTCAGACGCCAGCACGTCGAGCGCCGCTCCGGCCACCTTCCCCGACTTGAGGCCCTCAACGAGCGCGGATTCGTCCACCACCCTGCCCCTGGAGCAGTTGATGATGCGCACCCCTTCCTTCATGATGGCGATCGTCTCGCGCCGGATGAGGCCTGTGGTCTCAGGCGTGACCGGCACGTGGAGGCTGATGAAGTCGGAGTTCGCGAACACGTCCGCGGGCTCCGCTGGCACGACTCCCAGGCTGGCGGCCTTGCTCGCGGAGACACCGGGGTCGTACGCCAGGACCTTCATGCCGAGGGCGAGCGCCCGCTTTGCAACCTCGACGCCGGCGCGGCCGAGGCCGAAGATGCCGAGCACTTTGCCGCGGACCTCCGTTCCCATGAACTTCCCTCTCTCCCAACCGCCAGACTTGACGTGGGCGCAGGCCTGCGGGATGTTTCGAGCGAGGCACAGGAGGAGCGCAATTGTGTGTTCCGCGACTGCGACCGAGTTGCCACCGGGGGCGTTCACGACCACAATGCCCTTCCTCGTGGCAGCATCGACATCGATGTTGTCGACGCCGGCGCCAGCCCGTCCGATGACCTTGAGGCGCCCGGCTGCAGCTATGCACCGGGCGGTCACTTTGGTGGCCGACCTCACCATGATCCCGTCGCACTCGGAGATCCGCTCGAGGAGCGCGGCCTCGTCAAGCGGCCTTGAGACGTCGACTTGGGCTTCCTTGCGGAGAAGCTCTATTCCTTCCCTGGCTACGCCGTCAGTTACGAGTACCTTCATCATAGCGGCCACCCGTGCTCCGAGAAAACTCGCTCAGCCGCGGCAACCGCGGCACCGTGCGCAGCTTTCACGCCGAGGCTGCTTAGGGCCATCTGCAGTGCTGAGAGCGTGACGACGATGTCGGACCAGCTCACAGCCCCGACGTGCCCAATTCTGAAGATCTTGCCTGCGAGCTCTCCCATTCCGCCAGCGAGGATGACTCCGTAGCGGTCCCTGAGCGCTCCCAGCAACCTGTGCCCGTCCACACCCGCGGGAAGCTTTACCGCCGTCACCGTATTCGACGCCCATTCGTCCGCTGCGAGCAGCTCGAGGCCGAGCGCGCGCATGCCGGCCCTCGTCGCCCGCGCGAGGAGCGCGTGCCGCGCAAACACCGCGTCCGGGCCTTCGGCGAAGATCTGGCGCACTGCTTCGCGCAGGGAGAAGAGGAGCGACACGGCCGGGGTGTAAGGAGTCTGCGGGGTGGGCTTCTCCAGGAACTTGCGTGCGTTCGCGAAGCTGAAGTAGACGCTCCGCGCCCTGGTCTTCTCAACCCGATCCCAGGCCTTCGGGCTGACCGCCACGAACGCAAGGCCGGGCGGGCACATGAGGGCCTTCTGGGACGCCGTAACGAGGACATCTATCCCCCACCCGTCCGTTTCGATGTCGACGGCGCCCGCGGAGCTCACAGCGTCCACGACGAACAGCACGTCTTCCCGATCGATGGCGGCCCTTATCCCCGGCAGGTCCATCGTCACCCCAGTGGATGTCTCGTTGTGGGTCACAACGACGGTCGTGATGGACGGGTCCTTGCGGAGCGCGTCCCGAATTGCTTCGGAGCTCACGGGGTACCCGGGCTCGGACTTCACGGTAGCCACGTCCGCCCCACCGACTCGGAGTATCTCGGCGAACCTCGCGCCGAACTCGCCCGCAACTCCGACGAGCACCCTTTCCCCGGGCGTCATGAGGTTCACGGCTGCGGCTTCCATAGCGCCCGTCCCGGCCGCCGGGAAGGTGAGCACGGTGTTGCTGGTCTTAAGGATCTGCTGCACCCCACGCGTCGTCTCTTTGAGCAGCTCCCCGAACTCGGGACCACGATGGTTGATCATGGGAGCCGCCCCGGCGAGCGCGACCGTCTGCGGAACCGGGGTCGGACCCGGAATCATGAGGTATTGGTGGTGTCTCACGGCAAATCTCACTCCTTCTAAATCCTGACTATTGGACCCGGCTGCGGCTGCTGTCACCGTCACTTGGATCGATGGGACCTCCTAAAACAAGCACCCTCCCGCCCCTGAGCCGGGGACGGGAGGCGTCCTTCTCCATGGTGGTTTTCCAAACGTCTGCGGACGTGCCTTTCCTCACGACCCCCCCCTTGGTCGGCAGTAAGGCAAAGTGTCTGGGCAGATCGCCGGGTTGCAGCTTGTTACCAAGATAACAATATTAAACCGCGCGTGTCAAGCATATCTTGACCACCCTCCTCTCTTGCCCTGTCACCCGCTGCCAGTACAAACTCTCACTTGACCGCCCAATCCCACATGCTGGTGCCCTATATCACAACCTCAGCTTAGTACCACGAACATGATACGCATCCCGTCCATATCATTCTGTGATGTAGCACAAGACAGTACTCCTCTTCGGCGACGTTGGCAGTTCGGCCGGTGGCGGGCTCAACAGAATCCCCCCAGGCACATGACCGCTTACGCCTCTCAATTGTCTGCGTTGTGATTGCGGAATACGCATCCTGTGCAAGAGGCTGTCCGTGTGCCGCAAAACCTTGCGCAGGTGTACAAGTACTCCGCCGAGTAAGCCGCGAAGGGCGATGAGCGGCTTCCGCCTGCTCTTCGCCCTTCTCAAACCTGCAATGCCAGTCCGGCATACTCAAGACTTTCCCCAACAGAACTTTGGCTGGGCCTGGCTTACTTGGCCAGAAGCCCTGGCAGGAACGTAGACAGAGCCGGCCAGAAAGTCACGACTAGCAGTGCAAACAGGAGTGGAATGTAGTAGGGCATGGATCTCTTGGTCAACCGCTCAGGGGAGACTTTGGCTATGTCTGACACTATGTAGAGAGACGCCCCCACGGGAGGGGTGACTACGCCTATCATCAGGCCGAACACCATCCATACTCCCAGATGCACCATGTCTATCCCAAGAGACCGCGCGACCTGGACCATTATAGGAGTGAGTATCAACAGTCCTGATGTTGCCGGTAAGAAACAGCCGACCACGAGGAAGATCAAGTCGACGACAAGAAGGATTACCACTCTGCTGGACGTGACGGAATAGAGGGCTGCAATGAACAACTCGGGGAGCCGCTCAAGAGTCAACACCCAGGCAAACAGCTGCCCTGCCGCAAGAATCAGCATTACTACTCCTGTAGACACTATCGTGTTCTTGAATATGCGAGGCACATCTTTGACGCCGACCTCTCTGTATGCAGCCGCCAGCACGACACAGTAGACCACTGCGAGCGCCGCCGCCTCAGTCGCAGTCACTATCCCAAGCAGAATGCCGCTGAGTATGAGGACGGGAGCCAGCATAGGGAATAGCGCTTCGCGGAAAGCACGGATCACACCCGCCAGTGACTGCCTGGGGCGCACTGGGCAGTGCTCCCTGCCTGTGACCGCAAGGAAGTAGACGAATATCATGAGGGAAAGACCTAGCAGCAGCCCCGGAAGCAGACCCCCCGCGAACAGCTTCGCCACGGACACGTCGGTGATGCCGCTGTACAGGACCAGGTGGATGCTCGGGGGGATGATAGGTCCGAGCATGGACGAGACAGCGGTGATTGTGGCCGAGAATTCTCTATCATATCCTTCTTCAACCATGGCCTGTATCTCAATCCTGCCCAGACCTGCAGCGTCTGCCGAAGAGGACCCGGATATGCCCGCAAATATCATACTGGCGAGGATGTTGACATGCGCCAGTCCGCCCGGAATGTGTCCGGCCAAACCACGGGCGAAACCAAAGAGACGCCTTGTGATCCCTCCAGTATTCATGATCTCTCCTACCAGGATATACAGGGGGACAGCTATGAGTGTATATCCAGATATGCTATTCCCTAGCTGCTGCGCAATCACAGTGAGGGATATGCCCTTCTGCAGAATATAGCCCGCAGCCGACAGGATAAGCACGAAAGCAACAGGGATCTTGGCGGCCAGACCCACAGCGAACACGAACCACATGAGAATCATAGGGAATCCGACTCCTTCACGTGCCAGCCCAGATCTGACACAACAGCCGCCAGGTTCTGAAGCAGTGCCGCCATACAGGTAAGGATCATCGATAAACAGCCTACGATCACTGCAGCCGATATCCATCGGCGCGAGAGCCCCAGACCGGGCAGTATCTGATACCTCTGCATGGACTGAAGTCTTAGGCCTGCGTGGACGATCAGCACGAGGACAGCTAGGATACTCACGTCTGCCAGAATCTCAAGGACCAGCCTTGTCTTCCTTGGGAGTCTGTCTGCCAGAAAAGCGAAGGAGAGATGGCTCTTCTCTCTGAACGCTATGCTCGAGCTAACGAAACCCAGCCACACCATGAGTAGGCTACACAGCGATGCAGCCCAGCTCAAGCTGTGTCTCAAGAGATACCTGGACGCCGCGTCACTGCTCATAGCCACAACGAGAACGGTGATGGCTGCTCCACTGGCGGCGTACTCAAGCTTGCCTATAGCCGCCACCAACCAACGAAGGCAATGCTCCAACCTCCACAAGCAAGTCGCCTCCCATTCTCCGGGGCGGTTACCCTAGTTAGGTGGGCAGCCGCAATGCTTTGCTGGGAGAGTGCACGACGGCTGCCGCTGTGTAGATTCTAGATAATCGCGCCTTGGTCCGAAAGGGCCTTCCTGAGAACCGAAGCTTTTAGCGCTCTGGGCTGGCATCCTTGGCTGGCGGCCATTGAAGCGGCTGTCCCGGCGGCCTCGCCTGTGGCCATGCACTGTGCCATAACCCTCACGCTGCCAAGAGCGATCCTGTCCGTGGATATGCAGCGTCCTGCGACCAAGAGTCCATCAACATCCCTGGGCACAAGACATCGATAGGGGATATCATAGTCGCGGCCATCCTTGATGTGACGGTGAACGAGACCGCCGTCCGGCCCATGAATGTCGCTTGGGTATGCCCCTTTGGCAATCCCGTCCTCGAAGCGCGTGCCGCTTAGCACTTCGTCGCCTGTGAGCGTGTACTCGCCAATTATGCGTCTGGACTCCCGCGTCCCGATTTGACACGCGGTGTCGATTACATAGGAATTCTCAAACCCTGGCATGTACTTCCTGAAGAAGGCTGCCACCTTGGGCACCTGTTTCCTGGTCTCCACCTCTGCTTTCGTGGTCTGGTACACGTCTGACCCGTCGACATGGACCACATTTGTGCAGTTGACATAGACCTCAGTCGTCCTGGGGGAGAAGGTGAAGATGATCTGGTTGCGGCTGAGCGGGAAGTCTCCGTCATTCTGCGCCTTCCGCACAACATCGAACCAACCTCTCACCATATGAATATCTGGA
The DNA here is from genome assembly GCA_024655925.1 of Bacillota bacterium. NCBI lineage: Bacteria > Bacillati > Bacillota > Bacillota bacterium. The sequence continues at coordinate 7,539 of JANLFS010000114.1, forward strand.
ATGCCCCGTATTCTGGCCGCCAGCTCCCGGTTGGTCATTCCCACGAACGGGTCTTCGGCCATTACGAACTCATCAGGGTTTTCCGTCACATATCTGAGTACTGCTTCCGCGTCTACGTTGCCGATTCTGAACATCAGCGAGCCGGCCATGCATTTCTCGCCCTCGCCGCCCTTTATGAAGCTAACTCCCGCGCTCGCAGCGATGTCCCCGTCGCCTGTAGCATCGACCACTACCCGTGCCGAGAGATCGTAACGACCGGACTTATTTGCCACCTCCACTCCGGTGACGGTTCCGTTCTCCTTGCAGGCTCCCAGCAGGAAAGTATGGAGCAGAAGCTCCACGCCGGCTTCGTCCACCATCTCGAGGAGCACCTGTTTCATGGCTTCTACGTCAAAAGGGGTATGCGTGTACGAGCTCTGATAGGTGCTCCATAGGTGTCCGCCGGGGAATGCGCCTCCGATTGTCTCCAGGCGCTTTATGATCTCGTGGGGTATGCCTCCGACGATCTGTTCGCCCTTCATATTGTGGAAGGTATGTATGGGGACTACCATGCCCGCCGTAGCCATGCCCCCGAGGAAGCCCCATCTTTCGACAAGCAGGACCCTTGCACCGTTCCTAGCCGCAGCCACAGCCGCCGGGACCCCGGCCGGACCCCCGCCGGCCACCAAGACATCGTACTGTCTGTGTGTATTCACAGAGTAGTCACCTCATCAGTTAATTCACTGCTTGACGGTCAGCATTGCACATTGGGCAGCTTCACTTGAGGGCCGATATCGCCTCAAACAGGCCTTTACTCCACAGTCCCCGGTTCTCGAAGGACTGGGCCAATGGCAGAGCCCTCTGTACGAACTCAGTCGTATCGATCTCAATGAACTTCGCGCCAGCCTGTATCATCATGGCTTTCTCTTCCTCGTAGCTTTGCACTACCAGTTGTGAATACCAATCCCCGGCCTCTCTTGCACAGGACGTGATTACGGCCTTCAGGTCATCGGGGAGGGCCTTGTATGCCTTCTCGCTGACCAGGACATTATAGGGGTCTATCTGATGATTGGTCATTACTATGTATGGAGCGACTTCAAAGAACTTCTGACCGTACACTGACGAGAGAGGAGAATCCATGCCGTCGACTACGCCCTGTTTCAGCGCCACGTACGCCTCGGCCCACGGCACCACCACCGGGCCTGCACCGAATGCCTTCCAGGTTTCGTAGTACACCTCAAG
>JANLFS010000115.1 GCA_024655925.1 Bacillota bacterium
GAAGAATGGGGAGCTTCGGAACCGCCTCGGCGATTCTGACGTAATGGTTGATGACTTCCTTCTGGGAAAGGTCCGTGAACCAGGGAGTCAAGATGGACACTGCGTCAACCCCAATGTCCTGCGCCATCTTCGTCGTCTCGATGGCCTCCTGCGTGGTCATGGCCGCGGTGCCGGCGTAGACCGGAACGCGTCCCCTGGTCTCGTCCACGACTACCTCGAGGATTCTTTTCTTGCTCTCGAAGGGGAGCGCGAAGAACTCTCCCTGGCTTCCCACTGGGAAGAGGCCGTGAACACCTCCGTCGATCAGGTGGTTGACAAGCTTGCGTAGTGCGCCTTCGTTGAGGGTTCCCCACTTGTCGGTGGGCGTTGCCATGGCAGGGATTATGCCTTTGGCTGCGAACCTGGCCATAAACCCGGACACCTCCAGTTCACTTCTTTATGTAGCTCTTGAGCTCTGCTGTGTACTTCATCCCGGTGTCCACAATCATGCTGATGTCGTTACCGTAGGCGATGAGCCTCATCCCGGAATCGATCCACTTCCTGGCCTCATCCATGTTGTACACGTGGATGCCCGGTGCGACGCCGTGCGCGTTGCAAACCTCGATGAACCGCGCGAGTGCCTCCTGTATCCGCGGATCGTTGCTCTGCCCCGGTATGCCGTAGGATTGAGAGAGGTCTGCGGGGCCGATGAACGCAGCATCGACGCCTGGGACAGACACCAGTTTGTCGAGGTCGCGAATGGCAGTCTCGCTTTCTATCTGGATGACTATCAGAGTCTCGGCGTTTGCGTGACCAAGGTACTCACCGGCAGTCACCTTGGCGAAGGCCGAGTGGGCACGCCGCAGGGCCATCCCGCGCTGGCCCATCGGGTAGTACTTGGTGTACTCGATGATCTGCCGCACTTCCTCGACGGTCTCAGTTTGGGGGATGAGAAGCCCGTCCGCACCCGAATCGAGCGGGCGGGAGAGTGCGAGCCGGGAAAGACCAGTCGTCCTGATGATCGCGGCCATGTCGGTAGCCTTGGAGGCCGCTATCATGTCAGCGACCGTTTCCATGCTGTAGGATGAGTGCTCCATGTCGATGCAGACGTAGTCGAAACCCGCCGTCGCCAGCATCGTGATGATACCAGGGCCTCTAACCTCGGAGATCATCGTCCCGATTACGACTTCGCCATTGGCCAGAGCTTTCTTTACCTTGTTGGGCCTCATGACAACACCTCCCGGTACTCACCGTCAACCTGGTTTTCGCTGTGTTCGTTCTTGAGGTAGCTGATCAGGGTATCCCTGGACACCTGGGTGTGTGCTTGGACAGCCTCCACCGCTCTCTCCACGTCACGAGTGCGGAGAACTTCGATAAGTTCCTCGTGTTGTCTTATAGAACGAAGAGGGTCTCTCCGCAGGAGAGCCGCAACGCTCCTGAAGTAGCTGCACTGTTCCCACAGGTTTCTCAGAAGCCCCTCCAGCCTCGAAGACCCGCATGTTGAGAAGAGGATCTTGTGAAACTTGTCGTCGATCTCCTCGATCTCCGCGAGGTCTCCTGAAGCAACCTTCTCCTTCGCGGTTCTGAGAAGGGACTCGAGGGCCTCGATCTTCCGCTCGAGAGGCTGGCTCATGGCCAGCTTCATTGCGTACCCCTCGAGAACCATCCGGATGTCATATATCTCCCTGATGTCCTGCCACGAAAGCTGAGTGACTTCCGCCCCCCGGAAGGGTTTGACGGTGACAAAGCCCTCCGCCTCTAGCCGCTGTATCGCCTCCCGCACAGGCATCCTACTCACCCCGAGTTCCTCGGCTATCTTGGCCGTCACGAGCTTTTGGCCCGGGGAGAGCCTGGCCTGGATTATGGCCGACTTCAGACTATCGTAGACGCTGCGTTCGACAGTCTTCACTGACTCGAGCCTGGGGAGGACGGCGAACCCGCCCACGCTATTGCCCATGTTCTTGTTGCTCCTAACACTCTTGGATCTTCGCAGTCTTCTCGGCAGACATGGCACTGGCTTGCTGGGACGACACGTCGGCCGTGTGTTGGCGGGATGGGTGCTGCGATAGGATATTGGATCCAATATACTCGTCAAGGATAATACTTCCGCGCACTTTCCAGAATTCCTGCCACGCGGAGAAGATTTTTTCGCCGTCCGGGCTGCGCCCCCAAATACGCTGCCTGGACCCGCTCGTTTGATGTTTCCTGCATTGGAAGTGACGCGAGCCAAGCCATGATCCGTCTATCATCATGAGCCTGGGAGATGAATCCGCCGCAGCTGCTCGCATCGGGTGCAGCTGCGGCAGCCCAGTGCCAATATGGTCGACATGCCAGCGCCTAGATCTTCACGTAGGCCATCGACTCTCCGCCTCGCAGCGATCTCACGGTTATGATGGCGTCCCCGGTCCCGGTAACGGTCCATGAGACTTCCTTGGACTTGGGCTCCGCGTCAAGTGCGCCCCCAAGGAACCCAATGTCGTGGGTAAGGCCGGCGGAACCCTTGGCGAGCGCGATGCCCTCCTCGAGTTCAAGCTTGGCGAACCCCTTCTTGACGATCTTGACCAGCCACGCCTGCTTGAGCGCGTCCGGCAGGAATCCCTCGTTGGTGATGGTCACCTTGATGGTAGATGTGCCGTCATCGTTCTTAGTGACCGAGACGTCCTGGATGGTCACTAGAGGCAGAGATTTCGCCAGGAGTACGTTGAATCTCGTCTGCTTCTCCACGGTGTCCTGCAGCATGGGGCCGGCGGGTGGGTTCTGGGACCAGAACTTCGGATTGAACCCGCCGACTTCAACAGCGCCCAGGGTCGGGTGCTCGACAGGGGTCCAGTTTTGGAAGATCTTGCCCTTGATCTCCTCAATGTTGTCGTTCATCCACAGTCGGTCCAGGTCGTCCTTTTTGCCGTCGTTGTTGTAGTCTTTGACGTACTCCTGGTTGCCCCAGAGTTCATCCCCGTACCAGATAGCGCCGTACTGGAAGTAACCCCAGTCAGGCGAGTGGCCGAACAGGGGGTTGCCTTCGGTGCGGCCCCCGCGTGTCGCATAGTCGAAGTATACGTCACCGGCGTAAGGGTAGGTGGTCAGCTTCCTGCCTTCAGCGTCGAAGTAACTGTAGTAGGCAAGGTCTTCGGGGAACATAGATTCCTCGCTCTTGCTAGTGGACGGGGGCCTCAGGTGCATGGGGACTGCGGTGTCCATGGTCTGCACGATGGAGCAGTTAGGATGGGTGAGAAGGAAAAGGACGAGGCTCCTCATCTCCGGCTCAGATAGAGGATACTCGCCTGCGCCGCTCTGGATCCAGCCCAACCCAGTGGTCTCGGTCATTGGCCGCCAGTTCTCAGGGTAGTTGCGGTGCAGGTCGAGTCCGCCGATGCCGTCCTCGTTGATCCTCCCGTCGCCGTCATTGTCGACACCTTCCGACATGACCAAGTAATCGCCCTTCCCGGCGCCGACCGACCGCATCAATCGGCCGGACGGATCATCTGGGTCTACAATGTGCGTCCCTTTGCCCACCCCGACGAACTGCCGCATCTGCCGGACGAACCCGTCACCGTCGAGGTCCTCGGCGATGTCTTCATCGACCAGCCCATCACCGTCTTGGTCGTATGGCCGCGTCGTCGACCGGAGCGTCTGCACCGTGCACAGGTAGAGTTCGGCGCCGTCTGGGTTTTCCATCGGCCGTACGTAGAACGCTCTTGTGTCCACGAGTTTGGTTATCTCAGGATCTTTCCCGTACTGGGAGAGCAAGGTCCACGCAAAGTGGAGAGCCGCGACCCTCGCGGTGACCTCGCCTGAGTGTCTGTTGCCCCCAACAAACATCGCGGGTTTGTGCTCGGCAGGTCCTGTGGACTTGTTGGTTATTGTCATCTGCCAGATGTCCCGGCCCTCAAAGGACTTACCTGCTGAGTATACGTCGACTAGGCCGGGGTAATCGGTGAGCCACCCGGACATGAGCTCTACAACTTCGTCATACTTGTGGTAATGCTGGGCATCGAACTCCCCCGGAACTAGGGGATGAGTCTCAGGGTAATCGACTTGGAAGATCACGGTGAGTGGACTTCCCGGTACAGCGCCTCTAACCATGAACGGCAGATTGAGAGGAGTTGCAGCAGCGAATGTGGAGACGCCGCTGCTCAGAACCACTGCGATCAACAGCGCACCAAAGCCCACGACCCTTTTCATTTCCTGGTACCCCTCCTAGCGCAAACTAGTGTCCGTTTGTCCGGGTTTGTGCAGGCTGATCTGTAGGGACGACGCGATTCCACTTCCACCTCCCCCGGTCGCTTGCTCATGTCTGGCTGCCTGCATTCTGTTGTTTCGATGCACGCGCCGACATAGCAACGCGACCCAGTCCCGCGCCAGCCAGTTGCCCCACGAGTCGGACTAGTTTTAATATTGTGCATGATTGGTTCAGTTCCTTCCTTCAAAATCCGGCGACCCTCGAGGCTCAGCATCGCCGCGCCCAGCCCACACCTCCAGATACACAGCCTGGGCAGCATCATCGCTGAGAAGAGCCTTGCAGGGTCTCGAGAGCAGGATCCTGCCATTCGTCAAGACGTAGTGGTTATTGGCGATACCGAGGGCACTGAAGGCATTTTTCTCAATCAGCAGCACGGTGGTGCCTTCGCACCGTGCTGTTGCGATGACCCCGAATATCTCCTGCACGAGCAGTGGAACAAGCCCAAGTGCCCCCAGAGCAGTGCAAGCCGAGGCTACAGGGTGCCCTGCAGCTTCGGCTTGCCACATATCATCCCCCAGCGACGTTCGGGGAAGCTCAGCTAGTTCATGTCACGCCTGAGCCGCTGTGACACACAGTGCTAGCTGAGGCCTGCTAGCACCAGCACCACCACCACCAGAGCCACCAGAGGATGACTAGGGCGATGATTACGCAGAGGAGCCACCACCACCACCAGGGCCAGATCGGCTGAGCCTTCTCGACTTCCGCCATTGTGTTTTCACCTCCTCACGGGAACGAGATTACACAGCTGCTTCGGCCAATCGCACGAGAGGGCCGGACCAGGGTCAAGGTCCTGGGCCGCAGTCCTTCGCTTTAAAGGCACCCATGGCTAGCAGAAGAAGATCCACCGGAGGATCCACCAGGCGATAATAAGGGCAATGATCAGACCAATTAGCCACAGGAATCCTGGCCATGGCCACAGCACGAACTTCTTCTTCCCATCTGCCACCGTAGTTTCACCTCCTTGGAGGTTCTGAGGTAACCTGGTCTATGTTATGCCGACTCCAAGAAGCGTGAATGGTCTCCGTGGCCCAATATCAGTCACGGACTGCCTGACGGAATGGGGACTCGCATCCCAGGACACAGCCTTCGCTGTCCACCACGTGAGCAGCTTCTTGGGTCTATGGCAGATATGAGAAAGGCATTAAGCTGGGAATACGATGCACACTGTCACGGAGCCTGTCATAGCATGGGGAAGACCGAGAGACAGCGGCGCCTCTCGAGGCAGTAGAGAATGGAGGAGAATGCGAAAAGATGGCCGATGGTCGCATGGGCGTATACGGCCGTGTGCCCCAATACTCAGAGTGTGTACCCGGGGCGTGGTGGCAGCATCACCGGAATGAGGAGATCTACGACGTACTTCATGACGTCGCTCGCCGGAACCATAAGATCGACGAGATGTACAAGATCCTTCACGATGTCGCGGCCATGACATGGGACATCCGCGCGATGCTGATGTGTCCTCAGATGCAGCCAGCTCCCATGCCAACACTGATCACACCGGTACCTTCCCCCGTGGTCACGCCCTACCCCACGCCAACATGCCCTCCGATGATGCCGGCGTATCCCCCGGCGACACCGGGGTTCCCGCCGGTGACTCCGGGGTTAGGGTAGAAGCCCGAGCCGCGTCTCCTGGGGCGAGGCCGGAGGCCTCGCCCCTGTAGTGCGGCGTCGGCCCGGCGCTTTGCGTTCTCCTGCAGGACCTCAGGGCCCCGCGTTTCCGGAGCTCGACTGTCTGTACATAAGGCTCGAACATGGCGGGAATCAGAAGCCCTGCGGAAGAAGAAGACACTGGAATCGCAGATCGTGACCTCGGCGGATGTCAGGCAATCCAAAGCTGAAGTGTTCCCACCTGTGTCTGGATGGCGGGCTCGCGCTTCTCGCCTTTGACCATGTCGAACCTGGCTATTTGCGCGGCAGGCCCAAGCCCCGGGCAGTCCACCCTGATGTTCAACCTAACCGCGTACCTGACGCGAAATGAGGTCCCCGCCTCTTTCTTCTCAGACTCCGGCTCCACCATGATGATGACGGTGTTGGACCCAGTCGCGTCGAACGGGACCTTCGCCCTCCGGGCACCTTGGCATCCTCCCCTGACCGGCCCCCGATCTGTTCGGGGATGACCATCCATCCTGCCGGGGGTAGTCCTCGGGCCCGGCGGGATCATGAGTTAGATCCCCGCTCAAGTGCTGGGTCGGCTGGTAGAGACCAAGGTTGACCTTATCAGGCCTTTGCTCGGGCATGAGGAATAGCTCAAAGTCAACCATGTCCCCGGGGTTAACGAACACCTCAATCACCAGTGGGCGAACTCCCCCACACACAGCCCCTCAGGGTCCCTGCGGCGAGGGAGTCACGGCGATCTCAGCCCAGTAATGGCCGGCGGGCTGCTGCTGTAACCATGGGAATCAATGGGGCCGGTGAAGTGTTTGTCCGATAGGTTGCATCATTTGCCGCTGTTCTTCGGCCACAAATTCCCTAATGGACTGGAATTCGCATTCGGAGTTCACGATTATGTGGTCAAGGAGGGGAATGCCCATGAGCTCTCCGGCCGCCACGAGCCGCTTGGTAAGGGCGACGTCGCCCTCAGAAGGAGTTGGATCACCTGAGGGATGGCTGTGGAGGAGAATTAGGCCGGAGGCGTTATGAAGCAAGGCGATCTTGAAAATCTCCCGTGGGTGAAGCACTGAGGATTCCAGAGAGCCGCGGCTCACCTCATACACTGAGGACACGCAGGATTTGGCGTCGACAGTGAGGAGGATGCCAACCTCCTGGGCCTCATTATGAAACCCGGTCACTTCGGTGGCTACCGCCACCGCTTCCAGCGGGCCGGTCATCTTGCGATCGAGCTTATGGAGTCCGCTGGGTTCTCGGACCAACTGAACTCGGTAAGTGGCGAGATATGCCTTCACAGCTCCAATCACCTCCTACTCTGGATGATTGGCGTCCCCAACTGCAGTTTCCTTCTCCATATCGCTGGTCCCGAAACGCCTATCTGCATCCAGTTGGGCCAAGAGCAGATGTGAAAACCGCACTAAACTGGGAATATGGCGTACGCTGGCACGGGGCGTGTCACAGCATGAGGAAAGCCGAGAAACAGCCGAGTCTCTCTCGACGCACGAGAGAATGGAGGACAATGCGAAAAGACGGCCGATGGTCGCATGGGCGTATACGGCCCGGTGCCCCAACACTCACAGTGTGCCCGGGGCCTGGTCGCAGCATCGCAGGAATGAGGAGATGTGCGACTTACTTCATGACGTCGCTCGCCGGAACCATGAGATCGATGAGATGTACAAGATCCTTCACAACGTCGCGGCCATGACATGGGACATCGGCGCCATGGTGTGCCGAGTCGCGCCGACAGTTCCCACGCCCACACCTGCGATGCCGCCACCTTCGCCCGTGGTTACTCCCTACCCCACCCCGATGTATCCTGCACCCTCGCCAACGTATCGCCCGTCCACGCCGGCGTATCCCCCGGGCGACACCGGGGTTCCCGTCGGCGACACCGGGGTTAGGGTAGAAGCCCGAGCCGCGTCTCCTGGGGCGAGGCCTCCGGCCTCGCCCCAGGAGACGCGGCGTCGGCTCGGCGCCTTGCGTTCCCTTGCAGGACCTCAGGTCCCCGCGTCTCAGGGGCTCAACTGTCTGTAACTCTCTCAATCCTTCAATGCCTGGAGACCGGACTACCTCCCTGCCTGCGACTCAAGGGTCATTTTCATGTGGGCGATCAGCTTCTCTCCCACAGCGCGAGCATGGGCGGCCGTCTCAAAGAGCGGGTTCACCTGGTTGCCTTTTACACCGACGTAGGCCCAGACTGCGTCTTCCGGCGTGTTTTCTCCGGACTCCTGTATGAACTCAGCCACGGACCGCCCTCCGGCGAATATTTCCCACGCCCGAGTGGGAGAAAGCCGTTCCATGGCATCACTGAGGTATACGTAACAGTCGCGCTCGTAGTCAAATACAATGTCCTCACGCGGCAGGTCGTCCGGCCCGATGAAACCCACAGTAACGCCGTTTGCGTCAACCAACCTCCAAGAGCCGGGCAACTCCGGACCAGGCCACTCCGACTCCTCCGCGGCAGCTAGGCATCTGCACTCGGAACAGCGAGACTCAAGCTCAACCGTGACTCTTCCCCCCTATTGGCGCTGTGTCGTGTGGTTGTCTCCATCGTCTCACATTTTGCTTGCAGTGAACACCAGCACTACTTCATGTGTATCCGCCGTGTCAAGCCAGGTGACTTCCATTAGGAAATCCAATGGAACCTGGACATCGTCTGGATCGTTGCTCAGGTAGAACTGCGTTGACGAAACGGACAGGGGCGTGAACCCGCCGTCCAGTCGGTGTTTGAGTTGACTGACCGGGATGCGATTCTGCCCGTTCTGGGATACGAGATGATCCGTCTCAGCCGCCACGCGCACGATCAAGTCCGATTTCTGGTGTAAAATCCCTCCGGTAGCTGACGGCCGAAATCA